>JBJTAZ010000166.1:0-7215 GCA_046091085.1 Nitrospiraceae bacterium | reverse complement strand
TCCCGCATGCTGCCTTCGCTGGCCCGGGCCAGAGCTGCCAGGCTCCGGGGTTCGATCGTGAGACCTTCCTGGTCGGCCACGTGCTTGAGTTGCTGGATGATCTCGGCCTTGGATATCCGCCGAAAGTTGTAATGTTGGCAGCGGGACAGGATCGTGGCCGGAATCTTGTGAATCTCAGTCGTGGCGAAGATGAACACGACGTGCGCCGGCGGTTCCTCCAACGTCTTAAGCAGCGCGTAGAACGCGGAATTCGACAGCATATGGACTTCGTCGATGATATAGACCCGGTAGGCGCCTCGGAAGGGCGCGAACTTCACGTTCTCGCGGATCTCCCGCACGTCATCCACGCCGGTGTTGGAGGCGCCGTCGATTTCGACCACGTCCACGGAAGTGCCCTGGGTAATCTCCTGACAGTTCGCGCAGGTTTCGCAAGGTGTGCCGGTAGGGCCCCGTTCGCAGTTGAGGGCCTTCGCCAGGATGCGGGCGACGGTGGTCTTGCCCACCCCGCGCGTGCCGGAAAAGAGGAAGGCATGGGCGATGCGCTTGGTCGCGATCGCATTGACCAGCGTCTGCACGACGTGGGGTTGGCCGATCACCGACTCAAAGCTGCCCGGCCGGTATTTTCTGGCGGAAACTTGGTAATCCATATTTCCTAGTATGGCAGGATCCTGAAAACGGCCAGGCAACGAGGCCGCAGGGAGCGAGAGCCCCGAGGCGTACGAGAGAAGTACGTTGAGGGGATCGAACGACCGAGAACAAAGTTGGGGGCCGTTTTCAGCATCCTGATTAGTGGGGCCAGGTGATCCTGCGGCACACACACGAGCCCGCTTACCGTTGCTTCCTTCCGGACCTGGCGGGGTTCACAGGATTGTGTTGCACAGGGCCCGGCCCCGTTTTTCCTGTCGCGATAGGCGTCCGATTGTTGATAGCCGGGCAATGTCGCGCAAGCGACACCATTTTTGTACCACAGGCATGCCATGCTTTCATAGAACTTAGAATCGGTTCAAGGGGCAAGTGATCTAGCCCTCGTCTGGCCCAGGTCCAGCATCGGCCCAGGACCGGTTTACGAGGGAGGCGACCACAGACCGCCCCCTCTCCACTGGCCCTCTCTGCAATCGGACTGTTCAGCGTTCCCCCCCTTGAACCTACCGCCACTCTTTCTGTTTCCACACTTTGTCCTTTACTGTTGGAAGGGGATTTTGTAATGCTTTTCCGCCGATCCACAACAGTCTCTTGCTGTCGAGAGAGACCTTATAAGAGGAACTGATTATGGCCCCTGACTATCCCATTGCCGTCAGTCGTGGATATATGGATCGAGGGGGCGCCCTGCTGCTCGGCGCCTGCATGATCGTCGGCTGTGCCTCTTCCGGGGATGTAGAGCGGCTTCGGATTGAACGGGAACAGACCAAGGCCAAGATGAGCGCCGAGCTCCAGCAGGAGCGTACGCTCGCCGCGTCGATGGAACAGGAGAGCGAGGCCCAAAAGGCCAAGGCCGAAAAGCTGGCGAAGGCCTTCGGGCAATCGACAGAAAACCGGCCTTCGGCTCCAGATGGAAGCACCTGCCTGTTCTCCGATGCGGCCACCATATCGGCGGAATTCTGGGTGTCGCCGCATGGCCATGACGCCGATCCGGGAACTCGGACGGCCCCGTTTCTCACGGTGGAGCGGGCGCGCGAGGCCGTTGCCAAGGTTGACAAGACACGCCGGGAGGAGGGGGAGATTGTCGTCTATCTTGAAGACGGCGTCTATCGGCTTGAGCGACCCTTGGAATTCCACGGTGATGATTCCGGCCGCAACGGACATGATGTCGTCTACCGTGCCGGACCCGGCGCCAAGCCCGTGATTTCCGGCTCGGTCCAGGTCAAGGATTGGACCCTGCACGACAAGGACCTCGACATCCATAAAGCGTTCGTGGGACAGCGTCGGGCGCGACAGTTATACGTGAACGGTCAGCGCGCGACCCGTGCGCGGACCGACCCCTATCCGGCAGGTTTCCGGCCCATGACGGTTCGTCCATCGGATGCCGACCAGAGCAAGCCCTACCCAGTCGGTGGCGGGATCTTTTTTGCCACGACCGACGTGAATCGTGAACGATGGCGGGATCCTCTGACCTGGACAAATGTGCACGAGATCGAGGCAGTGGGCAAAGACCAATGGAGAATGGCGAGCGTGCCGCTGGCATCCATGACAGGGGCCCAGGGAGTTGGGATGATCACGCTCAAACAACCGGGCTGGACCAACGCCAACATCAGTCACACGCCCATCTGGAATTTCTGGCAGGTCGAGCGATTCGAGAATGCCTATGAGTTTCTGGATGAACCGGGAGAATGGTATGTGAATACCGCCACCGGCTGGCTGTACTACAAACCTCGTCCTGGCGAAGATCTGGCGACCGCCGATATCGAACTCCCCTTGCTGGAGGCGCTCATTGAGGGGCGAGGGGCGCCCGAAAGTCCGGTCTCCCATCTTCGCTTCGAGGGCCTGACCTTTGCCTATGCCACATGGCTGGGACCGAGCAGCGACAATGGCTACATTTCCGATCAGAGCGGGTTTTTTCTCACCGGCTCAGCCCACCGCCTCACCAAGATCGGCCACAGTAAGAACGTCGAGCGCACGCCGGGCAACCTCTCATTTTTCTATGCCTCACACTTCACGTTCCGTCACAACCACTTCGAACACTTGGGTGCGGTGGCGCTCGACTTCAACACCGGGAGCCAGTGCAACAGGATCCGGGACAACACGTTTCGAGATATTTCTTCGGCGGCCATTCAGTTGGGCGGGGTTTCCGAAATGGACCATGCCCCGCCGCCTCCAAGAGAACCGCATATGACGAGTGACAATACCATTGTGAACAACGTCATCAGAGAAACCGGGCAGGATTTTGTGGACACGGCGGGAATTTTCGTGGGGTTTACTCGGAACACCCTCATCGAGCACAATACCATCTCCGACGTGCCCTGGTCGGGCATTGCCATGGGTTGGGGCTGGGGGCTGCTCGACCAAAGTGGCTTCCCCGGATTGCCGGGGGCAACATGGCATGAATGGGGTTCCTACCCACTTACACCCAACAGCGGAAACAAGATTCGCTACAACCTCTTTGAGCGTTTCCTCGGCGACCGCTGGGACGGTGGCGCCATTTACACAACGGGCCAACAGGGCCCTTCTCCGGACGATCCGCTGCTGATCGAGGGCAATGTGGCGATCGCGAAACGGGCGGCGGCCGGAGGCAACACCTTTTACACGGACGGCGGCAGTCGCTACATTCGGATCAAGAGCAACGTGTCGTTGAATAATCCCATCGGGTACATGAATTTTGGCCTCCCCCCGCGACCTGGCGACCCCCTGCCTTATACGACGCAATTCCCAGTAGCCCAAATAAACACCATTCCCTACGGAAGCGATAGCGGGGGTTGTGTCACCTACGGAGACATTGTCTTTGAAGACAATTATTGGCTGGAAGGAACCATTCCGGGCAAGGAGCTGTTCATCGGATTGTCGGACCTGATCCTCACGGGTTTCTTGTCGGACCTGCTCCACAAGGGTGTTCCGTTCGACCCCTATTCCGAACAGGGGTTTTTCGACATTTGTCCCTTCAAGGACGGCAATGTCTCATATCCCACCCAGCTCACCTACACCAACAATCACATGATCAAGGGGCGGGGTGACGTTCCCAAGTCGATCCTGGACAACGCGGGAGCACGGGCAAGCCTACTGGAGGCAAAATAACTATCCGCCCCGTTTGATCGAAGGGGGCGGCTCAGCAAGCTCGGTATGCAGAGAGGGTAGACGTTCGGCCGCGTCGCGGAAGCGACACCGCTTCATGAGCCTGGAAGATAATTGCCCGAGATTCGCTGCGGATCGCCCCGAAACGAGGCTCCCGCCAAGCAAGCTCGGATTTCATTTGAGTCGCCTTGCGACACCGCTTCATGGGTCAGGAACATCACGGCCTGCTGGTAATGCTGGCGCGGCACTGCCCCTTGGCGAACAAACCGACGGTTTCTATCGCGCCAGATTATGGCGGAGAGGGTGGGATTCGAACCCACGGTCGAGTTACCCCGACGCATGCTTTCCAAGCATGTCGATTCGGCCACTCTCGCACCTCTCCGCAATCCCGGTCTCCGTGAGGCGGGCATCTTAACATGGGGGGGAGGCAGCGGCAAGGCAAGCGCGGGACGTATCGGGCCGCGCAGGTCAGCGCGGAAATTCCCTCGGCGGCTCCACCTGCCAGCCCTCGCCGTTCAAGGCCCGCATATATTCGACCAGGTCGCGTTTCTCTTGCGCCGTCAGATCGAGCGGAACGATGAGGTTCGAGAGGTGCGGATTGGCGATCCCGCCCCGATCGTAAAACTCCACGACCTCCTCCAGCGTGGCGAACCGCCCGTCGTGCATATAGGGAGCGGTTCGGGCGATCTCCCGGACCGTCGGCGTCTTGAACGCGCCCACATCCTCCTGGTCCTTGGACACCAAATAGCGGCCGAGGTCCACCTTGTCTGTGTCCCAGTCAATGCCGAGATTGTGAAACTGCTCGTCGGTGAAATTGAACCCGGAATGGCACCGGGTGCAACGGGCCTTGCCCTGAAACAAGGCCAGGCCATGCTTGGCCGACTCGGAGATCGCCTGCTCCTCGCCGCCCATGTCGAACCGGTCGGCCGGACTGTTCCCCGACAGGATCGTCCGCTCGAACGCCGCCAGGGCTTTCCCCACTCCGTCGATCGTGACGTCCGTGCCGAACACCTTGCGGAACCGTTCGCGGTAGCCCGTGATGGTATTCAGCTTGGCGACTTCCGCGTCGTCCGAGGGCATCCCCATCCGCACGGCCTTGTGGAGAGGATTGATGGCTTGGGATTCCAAGGTCGGCGGGCGGCCGTGCCAGAGCTGCGCCTTGCTGTACAGGCGATTGACGATGGTCATCGTGTTGCGCGTCGCCAATTGCCGATGGATGCCGATGCCCACCGGCTGGCCGTCGGTCCAGGCCAGGGAGGGGATGTGGCAGGTCGCGCAGGAAATCGTGTTGTTCTGGGAGAGGCGGGGATCGAAGAACAGCAGCTTCCCCAGCTCGACCTTCTCCTGCGTCAGGGGATTGTCTTTCGGGATATAGGCGTCCGGCTCTTCGAGGCCGAACGGGACCTTCAAGACATAACCGCCCTTGGCCGATCCCTGTTCGGCTGGCAGTCCCGAACCGACCGGCAAGAGCACCAGGCAGAGTCCGAGTAGAAGCACAACCGAGCGACCGATGGACCGTCCTCTGCAAGCCTGCGCCATAGTTGATCCGTATCAGCCGTACCAGGCGGAATCGTAGCACGCGGGTTTGGCAGCAGCAAGGGAAGGCTTGCGCCGTCAGGCGCAGTCTCCTATGCTGGCAGGCCTGATCTCGGAGTAACCAGGATGGCCGACCAGCCTCAACCAGAACGGCAGCTCGCGCGGGTGACTCTGCTCGCCGATCTTCGCTTCCTACCGGCCCTCACCGACCTGGTGGCCGACATCGCCGCGACGGTCGGACTGGATCGGGAGGCGGCGCAAAAGCTCGACCGGGTTCTGGGCGAGATCGTCCGCAACATTGTGGAACAGGGATACAAGGGAGACGCGAGCCAATCCCTTGACGTGAGCCTATCGTTACGGGGCCATGCCCTCGTCGTCGCCGCCGAGGACAAGGGCCTGCCCTTCGACTACCGTCCCTTGCAAGCGGGGCAGGATTCCCGGTTCGCCGCCATCCTCTCGGCCGGCTACGTGGATCGGGTCAATTTTTTGAATCGCGGGCCCCAGGGTAACCGGGTCGAGCTAATCCGGGAGTTGCCGGCCGAAGACTTTCGCAACCGGGCGGACCCGAAGGAGCATCAGGCCGCGGTCGAGGCGGCGGAAGCCCATCCCGACGAAACCATCACGACCAGGCCGATGAAGCCGGAGGAATCAGCCGAGTTGGCCCGCCTCGTCTACCGCTGTTACGGCTACACCTACCCGGGCTCGTTCATTTACTACCCGGAAAAAGTCGAAGCGCAGCAGCGCGCTGGACTGATGAAATCCTATGTGGCTTGTAATCAGCGCGGCGAGCTGATCGGGCACCTGGCCATGACCTTTCCCAGACCCGACGCCAGGGTGGTCGAGTCGGGCCAGGCCGTGGTGGACCCCCGCTACCGGGGTCATGGCCTGTTTCAACGGATGAAAGCGCAGGCCCGCGACGACGTGGCCGCACACCGGGTGGTCGGCATCTATAGCGAAGCGGTGACCGTCCATCCCTTCAGCCAGAAGGGGAGCCTAGATGTCGGTGCGCACGAAGTCGGCTTCCTGCTCGGCTATACCTCGGGCACCGTCTCGTTCCGGAACATCAGCGAGTCGGACAAACCCAGACGCCAGTCAGTCGCCTTCCTCTACCTCACGGCCCTCGCTCATGAACCGGCGACCGTGTTTCTGCCGGCTCCCTATCGGGACCTGGCGCAGGGGATCTACAGGGCGACGGGCATTTCGCGATCGGTAGTGACTGATCAGGGATCGAGGCAGGCAGGCCTGCCGCCATCGGGCCACCTCACGATCTCGCTCCGCCCCGACCACAACCAGGCGATCCTGACCCTGGACCAGCTCGGGCGAGACACGCTGGATGCGGTCCGGGCCCATCTCCACGAACTCAAGCTCCAGCGTGTGGATTGTATGTACGTGGATGTTCCTCTCGTCCAAGAAGGGGCGGGGGAGTTGGGAGCAACGCTGCGCGATCTCGGCTTCTTTTTCGGCGCCATCATCCCCGAATTCGGCCGGGGTGACGTGCTGCGACTGCAATACTTGAACAACGTGGACATCGTGCCGGCGGATATCCATACGGCCTCGGAGGCAGGACGCACACTCCTTGCCGCGATTCTCGAAGACCAGGCAGCCGTGACGCAATGAGCTCTCATTCGCAGGCAGAGAGTAGTGGAGGGCACTCATGACCGCACAACCGTTCGATCCCGTTCAGTACAAGGCATCGCAAAAAGAAAGCTGGAGCCAGGTCGCCGCCGGCTGGAAGAAATGGTGGCCGACGATGGAGGCGAGCGCCAAGCCGGCCAGCGAGCGTTTGGTGGAGCTGGCGCAGATCAGACCAGGGCATCACGTATTAGACGTGGCCACCATTTCTTCCAGCCGGCGGCGACCTGGCTCCAGCTTTCTTTTTGCGATGCCTTGTACTGAACGGGATCGAACGGTTGTGCGGTCATGAGTGCCCTCCACTACTCTCTGCCTGCGAATGAG
>JBJTAZ010000165.1:0-18473 GCA_046091085.1 Nitrospiraceae bacterium | reverse complement strand
CAGGGTCTCGTGGGCTTGCCCAAGATCACCACCCCGCTCGCCATCCGATCCAAAAACGCCTGATCGAAGGGGCGATCCACGAGCACAAGATACTCTTTCTCGTGGCCATGCTCCGCCCGCAGGATCTCGTTGACGATATTCCCGTCGTTGGTCAGCAGAATCAGCCCGGAGGAGTCCTTGTCGAGCCGGCCGATGGGGAAAATCCTGGCTGGATGTCCGATGCGGGCGATGATATTGTCCGGCACGTCCGGCTCAGTGGTCGTGGTCACCCCCACCGGCTTGTGATATTTGATGTAGACCGGCTGGTTGCTCCAGGGCACGGTCCGGCCGTCTTGGGCGATGACATCGCCGGGATGGACCTGATCCCCCAGCCGCGCCCGGCGTCCGTTGATGGTGATGTGTCCGCCCTCGATCAGTCGATCCGCCTCCCGCCTGGAACAAAGCCCCTGTTCCGTAAAAAACTTGTTGATGCGAATGAGTCCCTGCTGGCTCGAGGCAGCGGGGCTCGACCTCGTGGGAGGCGCAGACGGCGTGGACACAGACGACGCGCGGCGCTTGTACAATTTCGGTTGGGTCATAGAAAGCAGGAGTCGGGCGGATCAGGAACGCCGGGCCGCTTTGATCCGGCCCAAAATGCGATAGATCAGCCGGGCAACGGCAAACTGCGGCGCGGCAAACCCCTCGATCGGCGCAATCTCGCTCACGTCCATACCGACAATGCCGGGACCATCGGCCAAGGCCGTGATCAAATGCAGCGTATCGTACCAGCCCAACCCGCCCGGTTCCGGCGTGCCCAATGCCGGCACCAGTGAGGCATCGAGCCCGTCGCAATCGAAGGTCAGATAGACAGGCCCGCGGCAAGCCTTGACCACTTCGGGGACCCAATGGACCGCCTTGCCCTCATAGGGCCCTGAAGGGTCCAGAATCTTGGCGGCAAAAAACGTGCTGATAGACTTGGTCTTGGCGATGAGGGCGATTTCCTCCGGCGAGATCGAGCGGATGCCGACCTGCACCAGCGGCACCCCGTCTTCCACCACGCGGGCCATGACGCTGGCATGGCTGAAGGGATTGTCCTGATAGGCCTGGCGCAAGTCGCCGTGCGCGTCGATCTGGACCACGCAAAGGCCCGGGTACCGTTTGGCATGGGCACGGATGGCGCCCAATGCGCCGGTGTGCTCCCCCGTCAACGTCAGTGCGAAGCGACCTTCTCCGACATGCGGCTGCACGAAGGCTTCGATGGCTTCCACCGCCGCCCGATCCACCTTGCCGCCCAGGTCCAACGGCGCCGCAGTCGCCACCCCGCCCCACTCGCGGTAGGGCTCGCAGGCAAGCGTTTCGTCGTAGAGTTCGACCTGTTGGGACGCGTCGATGATCGCCGAGGGGCCCCGATCCGATCCGAGGATGTAACTGGAAGTATGTTCGTAGGGCGCGGGCAGGACGCGAACGCCGGCTCGATCCGGGTGGCACCAGGGCTCGTCGAGGCCGAGAAAATTCTTATCCAGCCCCAGCCACCCAGCGGGAAGCCCCATAGGCCCGGTTACCTCCGGGAGCGCATCTTTTTGGGAATGTTTTCGAGCGGAATAAAGACCGCCAAGGCCACGACTGTGGTCCAGCGGTTGGCCTTGCCGATCGCCGATTGGGTGATGTTCAGGGTCCGGACGATCTTGCCGCCCATCTTGAAAACCTGTTCCCGCTCTTTCCAGGCCAGGTTCGAATCGAACTCGATCCCCAGGGTCGTGGCGAGCATCTGCGCAGCCAAATCTTCCGTATACTCGCCGGTCTCCTCGTCCGTCTCTCCGTGGGCATGGTGCTCGGACAGATAGCCGTAGATGCGCCGATCCGTGGGAATGGCCAGTCCGATGGAGGCAGAGACCAGCCGGTTGCGTTCGTTGGTCTCGGACCGGGCCATGACGCAATGGGTGATCTCGCCGGGATTGAGCAGCCCCTCGCCCCGCTTGCGGGGGATGATTTTGCAATTCGGGGGGAAAATGGAGGAGACCGTGACGAGGTTGCAATAGGCGACCCCGGCGCTTCGCAACGCCAACTCGAACGACGACAGCTTTTCCTTGTGAACTCCCACCCCCCGCGTCAGAAACATATGTGTTGGAACCATCGCGCTCCCCTTTTGCAGTGCCGAGGGTCTGAGTCCAGCCTTGCGGCTCGATCCTCGCTCCCGAGTCCTCATGACTCAGCCTTGGATACTGGGCCGCAGTTGTACCAATTTGTCGGCGTTTCCGCAATACGGAAGGAAAGTTTTTTTCAGGTGGGCTGGCCGGCGCCCATTACCGTGCCTCGACGGCCTAGATGGAACCCGAATCCTTCAGGTTGAGGACCAGCAACTTGAGCTCGGTAATGTCCTCGATGGCATACCGGACGCCTTCGCGGCCGAGCCCGGACGCCTTCACGCCGCCATAGGGCATATGGTCAGCCCGGAAGGTGGGAATTTCGTTGGCCAACACAGCCCCTACGTCCAAGTCACGGTACGCGCGGAAAATACGGTCCACGTCCCTGGTAAAGACCCCGGCCTGGAGGCCGAACTCGGAATCGTTCAGCGCCTCCAGCGCATCCTCGAAGCGCTTGTACCGGGAGAGCGTCACGACCGGCCCGAAGACTTCCCGGCAGGAGACTTTCATGTCGGTCGCCACATCGGCCAGCACCGTCGCCGGCACGAGCGAACCGGTTCGCGTGCCGCCGGCCAGAAGCGACGCGCCCTGCGCCACGGCTTCGGCCACCCAGCCTTCCACGCGCCGTGCGGCCGCCTCGTCGATCAGGGGGCCGATCACGGTGGCCTCATCCGCCGGATCTCCGACGGTCAGCGCCGCCACACGGGCGA
This sequence comes from Nitrospiraceae bacterium, assembly GCA_046091085.1. GTDB lineage: Bacteria > Nitrospirota > Nitrospiria > Nitrospirales > Nitrospiraceae > SYGV01. The sequence goes on along the minus strand of JBJTAZ010000165.1, from coordinate 15,640 downwards.
GCAGGAGGGCGGTGAATCGCTCGTACACCGCCTCGTGCACGAGGATCCGTTGCACCGAGATGCACGTCTGCCCGGCATAGGCGAACCCGCCTGTGGCGCACCGCTGGGCCGCGGTGTCCAAATCCGCATCCGGCTCGATGATCACGCCGGCGTTCCCGCCCAACTCGAGCACCACCTTTTTCATCCCGCACTTGGTCTTGAGCATCCAGCCCACGGTGGCGCTGCCGGTGAAGCTGAGGAGCTTGACCCGGGGATCCATCGCCATCTGCTCGGCCACGGCATTGTCACAGGGGACGACGCTGAAGGCTCCGGAGGGAAGCCCCGCCTCCAGCACCACTTCGCCCAACAGCAGGGCGGTCAGCGGGGTTTGGGGCGCCGGCTTCACCACGATCGGATTGCCGCAGGCCAGAGCCGGCGCGACTTTGTGCGCGACCAGATTCAACGGGAAATTGAACGGGCAGATGCCGAGGATAGGGCCGACCGGCACGCGGCGCGTGATCCCGAGATCGGTGTCGGTGCCGGGGGTCAGGTCGAGTGGGAGCACATCACCGGGCAGGCGCTTCGCTTCTTCCGCTGCGATCGTAAAGGTCTGGATCGCCCGGCCGACTTCCCGCCGCGCATCCGCGATCGGCTTGCCGGCTTCCGCCGTGATAGTCTTGGCAAACTCGTCGCGCCGGACGGCCAGGCCTTCCGCTATCTTGGCCAGCGCGCCAGCCCTGGCATGCGATGGAAGCCGCCGCATGGCTCCAAACGCCATCGCTGCCGCGCCGATCGCTTCCTCCGCCTCCGCCTTCCCGGCCAGGCAGACATCCGCCACCAACCCGCGCGTATAGGGGTTCCGCACGGAAGCGGTCACGGCTGAAGAGCGCCACTGTCGGCCGATCAGGAACGGACGCGCGCCCACCGCACCCTCCACGAACAGGTCACAGCCAGCCCGTTATTCAGGGAGTTCAACCGTCGAGAAATCGTTGGCTTGGGCCGGGGGCAGGATCACCTCCTGTTGCGCCACTTGCGCCTTGGCGATGAGATCGTCGGGCCCCCAATCCCGGATCGAGTCCGCGGTAAAGGCTTCGTAGGTCGAAACCCCGTGGCAGGTCGGGCAGTCCGGCATCGGCACCTTGCGTCGGAAGACCTCGCTCAAGCAGGACATGCAGACCAGCAAATCCGGGTCTCCTTCTCCACACTCGACCGGCCAAAATGTTTGTTCGTGCGCCATGATTCCTTTCCTCTGTACGCCCCCGATGGATGTGTCCCTGCCGGAGAGCATAGGCTCACCGCGCAGGGATTTCAACTCCCGACCCGACTTGATTCTTGCGGCTCCCGCCGGTCAACGCTTCCCTTTCGACCCCTCCCCCAAGAGACGATCGATCTGCTCTTCAAACACGTCGAACGGAAAGGCGCCAGGGATGACGATCGGCGGCTCCTTACCCGGCGAGTCGGTCCGGAACAGGACGAATCCCGGCGTGCCGCGAAACCCCAGGAGCGTCCCCTCCGCCCGATCCCGAAAGATGTCCTCCGTCTGACGCTCTTCGCGCATGCATTTGGCGAAAGCCGGCAGGTCCAGCTTGATGGCCTTGGCGTGACGTTGAAGATCCTCCGCGCCCAACCGTCGATCGCTCCACAATTCATCGTGCATGGCCCAATAGCGGTTCTGATCGCCGGCGCAACGGGTGGCGAGGGCCCCGTCCAATCCAGGCCCCTGGAACGCCCTCGGATAGTCCCGATAGGAAAATCTGACCTTGCCGGTGTCCACATATTTGGCCTGAATGCGCGGCCAGGTTTCCATAAACCACTTGTGGCAGAACCCGCAGGTAAAGTCGGAGTATTCGATGAGGGTCACCGGCGCCTTGGCGTTGCCTCGCAGCCGGCCGTCTTCGCGCAGAAGGAAATCCAGCCCTTCCCCGCTCGCGCCTTCGACGGCCATAAGGATGAAGAAGGCGCAAGTAGCAAGGCGCAAGGTAAACGGTAGCCCGCTGGAAGAATGGCGTCGGTCTTGCGCTCTGGTCGGCTCTGCTTTTCTCACTTGTACCCTTGTTACTTTTGACTTGTTACTTTCTTCTAGTCATCGTCCTGCGCTCTGGCACGCAGCCGCTTAGACGCCTGCCGCCGCTTCTTCTCGACCAGCCGCCGCTCGACCGCGCCTTTCGAGACGCGTGTCGGCACCCGCGTGGCCGGCACCCGATTCAGTCGTTCCAGCTTGGCGATCAACCGTTCCCAGGCAACCGCCCGGTTGCGGTGTTGCGAACGCGACTCGCTCGCCGTCACCTGGACGCCCGAGGGCCGATGCAGGAGCCGCACCGCCGAATCCGTTACGTTGCGATGCTGGCCGCCGGGCCCCCCGGCCCGGCACGTCTCCACGATCACCTCGCGCGCCAGCCGCGCCGGGTCGGTGCTGTACGGGGGTGGTGAAAGGCGTGGTGCGGACATCGTCATCCGAGCCGGTGGCCCGCCATGTGCAGACGCCGGACTGGTTCAGGGCTTGGCCGGTTTGTGTCGCAGCCGCTCCAGCAGACCGACCATCAGCAGCGGCCAGACCACCGTCGCATCGCTTAACACTTCCGCAAACCGGCCGCCTTCCTCGGGAGGCACGAACTTCCCCCAAGAAATGCCTTCTTGGTAGGTGCACCCGCTGAGTCCGCCCCAATAGTCCGGTTCCGGACAGATCCGCACGCCATACTGAAAGCGCGGCGGCTTGACGTCCAAGCCCAACCGGACGTTGCTGATCTCCACGTAGGGGGCGACTTGCTGAGCCCAATTCCTGGGCACCCCGCCGCCGATCGTCACGATGCCCAGCCGTTTGGCCGACAACATCCGATCCGCATAACTGTTCAGGTCTAGGTAGGGATTGAAGGATGGCTGGACCTGATGTAAGGCGCGCAGCACGCCGGCCTCGTCCTTGGCCTGGCCCTTGGCCCGGTCCAGCGCCCTCCCCATCGCCCACGTCGCCACGTCCAGCCCCATCTCGGAATCGGTAAAGGCCGGGATGTAGACCGGCACCTGCTTCAAGTAGGCGCTTTTGAGGATGCCGGTGCACTCCTGCTCCTCGACCAAGGTCTTCCCCAGTTCGCGTGTCAGGATCTCGGAGGAGAGCAACTGATCCGGGGACACCCGCTTGAGCGTCCGCGACACCACCTGCTCGACGTAATTCAGGTTGGATTCCATCTCCAGCGTGTCGTACACACGGTTATAGCCCTTCTGGAACAGGTCCTGATCGGCCATGGCCGGATCGTGCCGGTAATGGGTCTTCCCGACCGATTCGCTGAGCCCGTGCGCGATGAGCGCGCCGGTCGACACCACGGCCTGCACCATCCCATGGTCGATCATGCCGCTGATGATCTTGCCCATCTTGGCGATGGTCATGGCGCCGGACAGGGTCAATACGACGTGGCAGTCCGGGTCTTCGATCATGGCCGAGAGCACCTCGAACGCCTCGCCGAGCCGGCGCCCACCGAACGCCGTTTTGCGCATCGCGACCAACAGATCCGAAAAGGATCGGATGGCTTCCGGGTCCAGCGGCTCCAGCGCTTCGAGCCCGTCCTTGGCCCCATCGTGAAATTTGCGCGGGTGCATGGTCGAACGCTCCTGGATGATAGTGTGGCATGCGCCCTACGGCGGTTGCGTTCCTTATACACAACCCTTCCGCTGTGCGTCAATTCGTCGGACGCCGACTGGCGCCGCTTCGCTTGACAATAATGGGGAACCTGCGATGATCACCACACACCTTGGAGCAGGCATGCACCTTCCCGGCGTTCAGTGGATCCGCGAGCGATCCGTCGGCACCAAGCTCCTCATCCTGATCCTGCCGATCATCGCCTTCTTCATCCTCTCCCTCGAGTGGTACTTCGCCTGGCACCGCGACATGGCCCGCGTGGAAGAGTCCGTTCTGCAGCAGGCTCAGATGGTCGCCACCCAGATCATGGCCGACCGGACCTACTATGCCAAAAACGTCGTCCCGCGCATCCAGCAGCTCGGCGGCGAAGCGTCCGATCACTACCATGAGGTCCCCGGAGGCGTCCCTCTGCCGGTGACGTTCCTCCGGGAAGTGTCCGAAGCGACTTATGCCGCGCAGCGCCATTACACGGCGGAACTGTTGAGCCCATGGCCCATCAACAAACAGCAAGGCTTCCGGGACCCGTTTCAGCGTGACGGATTTGCCTACCTGACTCAACATCGTGACGGCATCTTCAGTCGGATCGAAGTGGTCAATGGGCAGCGGACCTTGCGGTTCTTGCGGGGCGACTTCGCCTCGGCGCAAGTCTGCGCAGACTGCCACAATGCCCACCCCGACAGCCCCAAGCATGACTTTCAGTTGAACGACCTGATGGGCGGCCTGGAGGTCAGGATTCCGATCGAATCCTGGCTGAGCAAAGTGCGGCAGGACGAGGGGATGCTGCTGACATGGGGCGTGGGAATTTGTCTGGCGCTCGTGGGGGTGATTTGGTACGGCGTCCATCGGATCGTGACCAAGCCGTTGGGCGTGCTGACACGATTGATGAAAAATCTATTAGCGAGTTCGAGCGGGCTTGACGCTTCGCCGAAGGCCGGAGCGGGACCCGGCGCCAACACCAGCGACGAGGTCAAGTCTCTGTGGCGAGCTTTTGCCGAGATGGAACAGATCATCAAGCGGCAACATGGCGAACTGCAATGGACGAACGTCAAGTTGAAGGAACAAGTCGCCGAACGTACCGCCCTGCTGCAACGCACCTTGCACGAATGGCTCAACGGCGCACCGGCCCTGATCCACGCCGCCCCTCTCCCCATCATCGTGGCCCATCCCGACGGCCGCATTGACGCCATCAACGGCCCGGCCTTGCAAGGTTTCGGCTACGACGCGGTCGCACTGGTGGGGCAGCCGATCACCGTCCTGATCGCCGAGGCCGACTGGCAACGGACCCTGACACAACTTCGCCAGGAAGCCGGGGCGAACGAAAAAGCCAAGCCCCTGACCGCTCAATTACAGGGGATGCGAAAAGGCGGCAAACGGTTCCTCTTGGAAACGGCCCTGTCCGTCATCGGGCAAGAGGGCAGTCGGCGCCTCCTGCTGACGATGTTCGACCTGGCCGACGCGCGACCGGTGGTGTAAGACAAGCGCGACACACTAAACCCATAGGGAGTAAAGAAAATTCGCCCGAGGGTTTTCTCCGGCGCCATCAATCCGATAAAGCGATAAGAGGCGCCGGTTCAACCGAAGGTTGATTCTAAAAATCCGGAAGACTCTCTGAAGGTATTTCTCCCCTGCGCAAATCATGAGCGCACCGGCAAGCAAGGTAAAGGGTTGAACGGGAAGAGTTACGCTAAGGTTTTTCTCCGCTGGCCACAAATACAATAAGGCGATAAAAAGGCCAGCGGCTCACACGAAGTGCGGTATGGTGGTCCCAACGGGATTTGAACCCGTGTTTGAGCCTTGAGAGGGCTCCGTCCTAGGCCAGGCTAGACGATGGGACCAGCCGGGTCGCCAACAAGCAGCATACGCTCCTGCACAAGGGCCGGACTTTATCATAGGGGTTTCTGTGATTGCAACGCACGAGGGGACGGCACCCACCGTCCCAATGAACACTTTGCTCATAGCCCTGCTGACTCTGTTTCTGCTGCAGGGATGCGCCACGGACCGTGATCGCTTGATGCGAGACAAGTACCCTTCCTATCCCGACAGTATCAAGCGAGCGATTGACCAGGAATACCTGCTGGTCGGCATGGACCAGGAGCAAGTTTACCTCACCCTGGGCCCGGCGATGTGTAAGAAGCAGGTGCAGCGCAAGGATAAGCAGGTTGAAGTGTGGCTCTACCCGCCCGGCGGGAGGGAGCCATGCCTCACGGCCAAACACCGAGTCTACTTTGACCAAGGCCGCGTGACGGACTGGGAAGTGAAGCAAGAGGTCAAGTGAGCGTCGACGGCGAAGATACCCAGCCCGGCTTGAGAAGATAGGCGACCGACCACCCTAAATTGGCGGGACAGGCCATCGCCGCACTCTTGACATCTCCGCACTTATCACTTACCTTGACCCCCTATTTTTATCTTTCTTGCCGAGGAACGGCATGGACCCGCTTGTCGCACGGTCTTCATCCTCATCCATCATATTGCCCTGCTTATCCGAGAGCCGCCCCACGGTCGATCTGCGTTTCATCATTGCGACCATCGTCCTCTCCGGTGCGGTGATCGCCACAAGCATCCGGTTCAGCCACGAAGTCTTCGAGCCGCTTGCCGAGTCGCTGATGATACAGGGTTGGGCCGCTCTGATCGCGCGCCCCAGTCTTTTATGGTTTACGATGGGAATCGTGCTGCTGGTGATTCGGACACTGCTCTGGGTCCGCTATCACGCAACGGCCGCCGTCGACTACGACCAGGCCCCGCGGCTATCCATCGTCATTCCAGCCTACAATGAAGGCGCCATGGTTCGTCGAGCCGTCGAGGCCTGCGCACGTGCCGAATATCCCCGCGATCGACTGGAAGTTATCGTGGTGGACGACGGCAGCACCGACGTCACATGGACGCACATCCATCAGGCACAGCATAATCGATCGGATCTGGTCCAAGCCGTGCGACTGCCAGCCAATGCCGGCAAGCGGGGCGCACTGGCCGCAGGGTTCGAGCGAGCAACGGGCGACATTCTCGTGACCGTGGACTCCGATAGCGTGATCGAACGAGGCGCGCTGCTGGCCATTGCCGGTCCATTCCGAGACAAGCGTGTCGGGGCTGTGGCGGGGAAGGTGTGCGTGCTCAATCGCTTTCAGTCGATCCTGCCGCGGATGCTCCATGTGCGATATGTGCTCTCCTTCGATTTTCTTCGCAGCGTCCAGTCTTCGTTCGGCGCCGTGTACTGTTGCCCGGGCGCCTTCTCGGCGTATCGGGCCTCGGTGGTCAGACCCTTGGTGCCCGCATGGCTACAGCAACGTTTTCTGGGAATCGCCTGCACCATCGGCGAAGATCGAGCGCTGACGAACGACATCCTAGCCTCCGGATACCACACGGTGTACCAGCGAACAGCCGTCGTGCATACGATGGCACCGGAAAACTATCCACAGCTGTGCCGGATGCTTCTGCGGTGGGACCGCAGTTATATTCGGGAGGAAATCCGCCTGTGGGCGATCATCTGGAAATTGCCCTTCCCCGCACTTGTCCTGACCCTGCTCGAAACTACCATCACCAATCTTCGCTATCCCGTGGCCTATGGGTCGCTCGCCCTCATGTGCTATCTGAGCGTGCAAGACCCCTGGACAGCCGTGCGTATGCTGATTGCGATAGGGCTGGTGTCGATCTTTTATACGCTTTACTTTCTCCACAGCGAACGGTCGCGGGAGTTCCTCTACGGGGCCTTGTATGCCTATGTTTACCTCTTCGGTCTCTCTTGGATCTTCCCCTATGCCTTAGCCACGGTCCGCAACCGGTCCTGGCTCACCCGCTAAGCGCTGTGCCTTTCCATATATGTATGTGAGAATCCAGCCTCGCCGTCCCCGTGCAACTCTAGACTCCAACCGTCACCAAACCCGTAACCAGCCCCAAACACCACGAGCCCACCCCGGAAGGAGTGAGCTCGTAAGTGCTTGAAAGGAATTATGAAGAAAGTGGCTGGGGGACTAGGATTCGAACCTAGGTAGTCAGATCCAGAGTCTGACGTCCTACCACTAGACGATCCCCCAACCGTGAGGTGAAGCCTAATATAAGGTCTGCGAGAGAGTCAAGCGCCGCGCTTAGCGCACTCGATCGCTTTCCGCAACCGCGTGAGCGTTCGGTCACGCCCCAACAGCTCGATCACTTCAAAGAGGCCGGGGCTGGCGGTCCGTCCAGTCATCGCCAACCGAACCGGCTGAGCCAATTGCCCCATCTTGAGCCCTTGCTCCTCGATAACGTGCTTGAAGAGCGTTTCCAGCGGGGCATGGGAGAAATCCGCCGCCGCCTGGAACCGCTCGGCCAGTTTCTCGAGCGCCGGCACGATGGCCGGCGTCAGCAGCTTGGCCGCTGCTTCCGCGTCCAACTCGATCGGTTCCTGGAGGTACGGCACGATGGCTTGCGCCATTTCCACCAGCGTGCGTGCCCGCTCCTGAAACAGCGTGACCAGCCGTGCAAGCCATCCGTCGGAAGTCTTGCGCGCGGCGTCGCCGATGCCGACCTGATCCAGGAACGGGAGCACCCGCGCGGCAATCTTCGCCGGCTCGCTCCGTTTGATATACTGGGCGTTCATCCAGAGGAGCTTGTCCGGATTGAACACTGCCGCGGACTTCTGCACGTGATCGAAAGAAAACTTCTCGATCATTTCCGTCAGCGAAAAGATTTCCTGGTCTCCGTGGGACCAGCCGAGGCGCACCAAATAGTTGATCAGCGCCTCGGGCAGATAGCCCATGTCCTTATAGGCCAGGACCGAGGTCGCGCCATGCCGCTTGGACAGCTTCGCCTTGTCCGCCCCCATGATCATGGAGAGATGGCCGAAGCGCGGGATCGGATAGCCCAGGGCTTGGAAGATCGGAATTTGGCGCGGGGTATTGTTCAAATGGTCGTCGCCGCGAATCACGTGCGTGATGCCCATCAAGGCATCGTCCACCACGACGGAAAAGTTGTAGGTCGGATAGCCGTTGGACCGCAGGATAATGAGGTCATCCAGCACGCCGTTGTCGAAGGTGACCCGGCCTTTGATCAAGTCCTCGACCACCGTTTGGCCTTCCTGGGGCGCGATAAACCGTAACGCCGCATCGCCATCCGGCTTGGTGATCCCGCGAGCGCGGCAGCGGCCGTCGTATTTGGGGGTCACTCCCTTGGCCTGGGCTTCTTTGCGTCGGGTTTCAAGCTCCTCGGCCGTGCAGACACACCAGTAGGCCTTTCCCTGTTCGAGCAGGGACATAGCCCGTTCCCGATACAGGTCCATCCGCTCGGTCTGCCGGTACGGCCCCTCATCCCAGTTCAAGCCCACCCACTTCATCCCGTCCAAAATGATCTGGATGGCTTCGTCGGTGGAACGGTCTCGGTCCGTATCCTCGATCCGGAGGATGAAGGTGCCCTTTTCGTGTCTCGCCCAGAGCCAATTGAACAGTGCGGTCCTGACCCCGCCGATGTGGAGGTAGCCCGTCGGGCTGGGCGCAAACCGAACTTTGACGTGGTTCACGATGGTGGCTCGCTGAAGGTTGCGACCGCGAGGGGAAGACCGGTCAATGCCCCTCTTTCACGAGGTTCTTATTAACGGCTGGAATCTGCACGACCAGGTCCATGGTTCCATTGGGCACGCATTGGCAGGCAAGACGCGAATTCAAGGTGATTTCCGGCGCCTCCTCCAGCTGGTCAAACTCATCATCCGTACCTTCGTTGCAGGACTGAAGCCCTTCTGTCACAATGACGTGGCAGGTGGAACAGGCGCAAACCCCGCCGCAGGCATGTTCCAAATCGAAGCCTGCTCCCAACGCAATGTCCAGCAGGCTGCCAGGCAGCCCGGTCTCTCCGTAGGGAACATTCGCCGGATCCACTTGCACCGTAACGGTCTTGTCAGTCGAGACAAAAGTGACCGCGTAGGGCTTCGTCGGACGTTCGTACTCAGCTTTTTCGATATAGGGATTTATTCCGCCCATACGAGTCTGAATTGCCCCCCCACGTTCAATTGCCGCACACTTTACCATAAGAGCGTTGCTCTCTGCATCTGATATTTGAACGTGATAAGTTATTGAAACATTACAATTAATTATTCGTTGACAGATTCAATTTGGCAATGATACATTGAGTGCGACTCATTTGATCGGAGATCGAATTAGTCCCCGATCAGTCCAGTCGGAGGTCAATTTTGCTAAAGCTCTCGAAGAAGGCAGATTACGGGCTCATGGCCCTGCAGTATATCGCCTCCGTACAATATGGCGACGTCGCGCGCGCACGGATCGTGAACACGAAAGAAATTGCGGAAGAGTATCACATCCCTGTCGAACTGCTGGCGAAGGTCCTCCAAACGCTCGCCAAGCAGGGGATCGTCTAAAGCCAAAACGGACCCAAAGGCGGCTACCTGCTCGCCCGTCATGCGAAAAACATCACAATTGCGCAAGTCTTGGAGGCGATCGAAGGGCCCCTGGGCATTGCCGACTGTTACCACGAGAAAGAATCGTCCTCCTGCTTGCAACGCGAGCATTGCAATATCAGAACTCCGCTTCTCAAAGTGCAGAGCAGCATTTATCAGCTACTCAACAGCATGACTGTCGAAGATATGATGGGCGGCACGCCCCTGATCACCGTTCAGTCAATTACGACCGCCGAAGGAGTTGCGCGATGAAGTTTCCGATTTTTCTCGATAATCATTCGACGACCCCGATGGACCCTCGGGTCCTGGAAGCCATGCTGCCCTACTTCTGTGAGAAGTTCGGCAATGCCGCCAGCCGGAACCACCCCTTCGGGTGGGAAGCTGAAGAGGCCGTCGAGGCCGCGCGCCAACAGATCGCCAAGCTGATCCATGCCGACGCCAAAGAGCTGGTTTTCACCAGCGGGGCCACCGAGTCCGACAATCTGGCCATCAAGGGCGTGCTGGAGATGTACAAAGAGAAGGGCGATCACATCATCACCAGCGCGACCGAGCATCGCGCCGTTCTGGACACGGCCAAGAGCCTGGAATCGAAGAAAGGCATCAAGGTCACCTACCTGCCCGTGGATAAATACGGGATGGTCAACCCGGACGACGTGCGGAACGCCATCACCGACAAGACCATTCTGATCTCCATCATGATGGCCAACAACGAAATCGGGACGATCAACCCGATCAAGGAGATCGGCAAGATCGCCAAGGAAAAGGGCGTCTTGTTCCATTGCGACGCCACCCAGGGCGTGGGGAAAATTCCCGTGAACGTCCAAGACATGGGCATCGATCTGATGGCCTTTTCCGCCCACAAGATCTACGGGCCCAAGGGCGTCGGCGCCCTCTACGTCAGGAAGAAGGCGCCGCGCGTGCGGCTGGCGCCGCTCATCGACGGAGGGGGCCATGAGCGAGGCATGCGGTCTGGCACCCTGCCCGTGCCTCTGATCGTCGGATTCGGAAAGGCCTGCGAGCTGTGCGAGCAGGAGATGCCGGCCGAGTCGGTGAAACTGGCGGCCCTGCGGGACCGGCTCCAGGCAGACATCATGAAGGGTTTGGACGAGGCTTACCTCAACGGCCACCCGACCCAACGGCTGCCGCACAACCTGAATATTTCCTTCGCCTACGTCGAGGGAGAATCGCTGCTGATGGGCGTCAAGGAGATCGCACTCTCCTCCGGATCCGCCTGCACGTCCGCCACGCTGGAGCCCTCCTACGTGCTCCGGGCCCTGGGTGTAGGATCTGACTTGGCCCACTCCTCGATCCGGTTCGGACTGGGACGGTTCAATACGCAGGAAGAGGTTGACTATACGGCGAAACGGATCATCGAGATCGTGACGAAACTGCGGGAAATGTCGCCTTTGTATGAGATGGCCAAAGAAGGGATCGACCTGAAATCGGTCCAATGGACGGCGCATTAATTCACATTGGATAGAGGCTGAGGAGGATTGCACCATGGCATACAGCGAAAAAGTCGTGGACCATTTCAACAACCCCCGCAACATGGGGTCGTTCAAGAAGGACGAGGACGGCGTGGGCACCGGGGTAGTCGGCGCGCCGGAATGCGGCGACGTCATGAAGCTGCAGATCAAGGTGCAGAACGACACGATCGTGGACGCCAAGTTCAAGACCTTCGGCTGCGGCTCCGCGATCGCCAGCTCGAGCCTGGCGACCGAGTGGCTCAAGGGCAAGACGGTGGAGGAAGCCCAGAAGATCAAGAACACGGACATCGTGCAGGAGCTGAACCTCCCGCCGGTCAAGATCCACTGTTCGGTGCTGGCCGAGGACGCGATCAAAGCGGCCCTGAACGATTACAAGAAAAAGGCGGAAGGCAACAAGTAAGCCCCCGGCATAGCGAAGGAGTCAGCGATGGAATCGACAGAGACGACAACGCCCGGTCCGGTCATCACCCTGAGCGAGGCCGCCGTCAAGGAAGTCAAACGCCTTCTCAATGTCCAAGGGATCACGGAAGGCGGTCTGCGCGTGGGCGTCAAAGGCGGCGGCTGCTCGGGCCTGAGCTATACCGTCAACTTCGACGACAAGATCGGCCAGTACGACAGCGTCTACGAGATCGAGGGGATCAAGGTGATTGTGGACGCCAAGAGCGCCATCTACCTGCAGGGCACGCAACTGGACTTCCACAAGGACCTGATCGGGGGATCGTTTAAGTTCGTCAACCCCAACGCCAACAAGACCTGCGGCTGCGGCGAATCGTTTTCGGCGTAAACTTTCGCCAGTCAGCTTCCTTTACACTGATCAGGATGTTCAAAAAGGTCATCCAGCAAGGCCGCAGCGAGCGAACGGCCGAGACGTACTCCTTTCCGTACGTCCAGGCCATGAGTGATGCGAGAACAAAGTTGGGAGCCTTTTTCAACATCCGGCTATAAAGAACCATGGAACAGAAGCCCAGCACGCCCCCCAAGCGCACCGAACTCCACATGGCCCGGAGCATGTGCTGGCATTGCCAGTCCGAGGTCACCGGGGAATATTTTTGCGAACAATGCGTCAAGGTTCAGCCCCTGTCGAAGGAGCTGGACTACTTTACCTGCCTGGGCCTGCCACGCCTGTTGAACATCGACCTGGCGGACATGGAGACCAAATTCTACGCGCTGAGCCGAAGCTTTCATCCCGACTTCTACCACAACAAAACTGGTTCCGAGCAGGCAATCAGCCTGGATAATTCCGCCCTGCTGAATACCGCCTACCGGACCCTGAAAGATCCGGTCCAGCGGGCGGAATACCTGCTGAAGCTGGAAGCGGGTTCGGCGAAAGACATCCGGACCTCGCCCCCGGCGGACCTATTCGAGGAAATTCTGGCCTTGCAGGAGGATCTCGAAGCGTACCGAGCGGCGCAGCCGGATCAGGCCTCCAAAACCCTGAAGCCGCTGAAAGCCAAGCTGGCCGCGGACCGGGGCCAGCTCGAGCTGCGGCAGCGCGAGATGGAAGCCACATTGGCCTCACTCTTCACCGCCTGGGACCTCCTCCAGACCAAAGCCGGCTCCGCTCCGGTTGACGACGAGCTTAGAAAGGAGCGCGAGTCGATTCTGAAAGAACTGCGGGAGCTCCTGTCCAACCGCACCTACCTCCGCAACATCATCACGGATCTCGTGGCCGCCATGGCCTGATCCGGCACGATAAAGGCCACCACTCATATGGTACGGATTCTCGGCATCGATCTCGGCACCACCAACTCGTTGATCGCCTACATGGACGGTCGCACGCCCCGCGTCATCGCCGGGAAGCATGGCCGGACAATGGTCCCCTCCGTGGTGGCCATGACGGACAACGGGCTGATCGTCGGCGATCCGGCCAAGGAGCACCTTGTCCGCAACCCTGAACGGACGATCTACTCGGTCAAGCGGTTCATGGGCAAGAGTTTGGCCGATGTCTCGGAAGAGCTGAAGTACTTCCCCTATAAGCTCCATGAACAGGGCGGCGTCATCCGCATCCAGGTCGGCGAGAAGACCTACTCACCTCCGCAAATCTCGGCCATGATTCTCAAAGAACTCAAGCTCCGGGCCGAGGCACACCTGGGTGAAGACGTCCGTCAAGTGGTGATCACCGTCCCGGCCTATTTTAACGACAGCCAGCGACAGGCCACCAAAGACGCAGGCATGATCGCGGGGCTGGACGTGCTCCGAATCATCAACGAACCGACGGCCGCCTCTCTGGCCTACGGGCTCCAGCAAAAGACCCAGGGCACCATTGCCGTTTACGATCTGGGCGGCGGCACCTTCGATATTTCCATCCTGAAGCTGAAAGATGGGATCTTCGAGGTCCTCGCCACGAACGGCAACACCCATCTGGGCGGCGATGATTTCGACCGAACCATCGTGGACTTGCTGCTGCACGAGGTCCAGACCACGTTCGGTCTGGACCTCGCCCGATACCCCGACCAGATGCAAGCGCTCCGGCTGGAAGCGGAACAGGTCAAGATCCGCCTCTCCGACGACCTCAAGACCCAGACGACCATCGAGTTACCGGAGGGCAAGGGCACGTTCCGGCGCGAGTTCACGCGGGAGCAATTGGAAGCCCTCGCGCTGGACCTGGTTGAACAGACCTTGAGCCCCTGCCGCCTTGCGCTGAAGGATGCGGGCCTGCAGCCTCAGCAGATCGACGAAGTGGTGCTGGTTGGCGGCTCCACTAGAATGCCGCTGGTGCGACGCCATGTGCAGAACCTCTTCGGTACGGTCCCGCACTCCGAGCTGAATCCTGACGAAGTCGTCGCCCTCGGTGCGGCGGTCCAGGCGGATATCCTGAGCGGCGGAACCCAGGATATGCTGTTGCTGGACGTCACTCCACTCTCGCTGGGCATCGAGACCATGGGAGGCGTGGTGAGTCCGCTCATCCGCCGGAACACCACCATCCCCGGCAGCGCCAAGGAAATGTTCACGACCTACGTGGACGGCCAGACGTCCGTAGATATCCACATTCTGCAAGGCGAACGGGAGCTGGCCAAGGACAACCGCAGCCTCGCCCGGTTCCAACTGAAGGTCCCGCCGCTTCCGGCCGGCGTGCCGCGCGTGGAAGTGCAGTTTCTGATCGACGCTAACGGCATTCTCCACGTCACCGCGAAAGACGTGCGAACGAACCAAGCCCAGTCCATCGAGGTCAAACCCTCGTACGGCCTCACCGACGAGGAAGTCGAAAAGATGATCGGCGAATCGTTCAAGTTCGCCGCGGAAGACCTGAAGGCCCGCCAGCTAATTGAGGCGCGGACTGAAGCCGAGGCCATCAGAAAAGCCACGGAGAAAGCCATGGGATTGGGCGGTCGCTTGATCGGACCGAAGGAAACCGAGACAATCCGGGCCTCGCTCGCCTCCCTCGCTGCCGCCGAAGCCGGCGAGGACCATCGGGCCATCAGAGCCCGCATCGCCGACGTGGAACAGGCCACCCATCACTTGGCCGAGGTGCTGATGGACAATTCGCTGAAAGAGGCGCTACAGAATAAGAAGTTGGCGGAGCTGCCATAGCTGAATGTGCCGGTCGGCAGCATTTAGCAATCAGCCGTCAGGTTACAGGTTAAAAGGAGTGGCCTATGGACATGAAGTGGCAGGATACGGAAGAGATTGCCATCCGACTGGTAGAGGAACATCCGGAAACGGACCCGCTCACGGTCCGGTTTACAGACATGCACGCCTGGATCGTCGCCCTGCCGGACTTCACGGACGACCCCAAGAAGTCCAACGAGAAAATCCTTGAAGCCATCCAAATGGTCTGGCACGAAGAGTACCAGGATTCCAAAACATAGACTGCAGTCCCGCCCCGAAGCCTGGCCTACCCATCAGGACTGTCCCTCCGCCGCCTGGTCGAACTTGTAAAAATCCACCGGATCGCTATGGACGGGCGCCGGCTCCGTCGGCTCCGTCCCCTTGGCGAAAATCTCGACCGTCCCCTGGCTGCTCTGGCTGGGCGCCAACAGGCCGGTCTCCGAGTCCACTTTCACGAACACGATGTCGTCCGGAATTTCGAAAGACTCCACCGGCAGCGCCGGCAACACTTCGCGCATAAAATCGATCCAGATCGGAAGGGCCGCGTGGGCCCCGGATTCGGTATCGCCCAACGTGCGGATATCGTCGAACCCCACCCACACCCCCACGACCAGATTC
>JBJTAZ010000164.1:0-2733 GCA_046091085.1 Nitrospiraceae bacterium | reverse complement strand
AATTCGAACGAGACGAATTGGCCGGCCGTGAAGGCGATGGTTGCCGGATCGAGCAGGCGCAGGCCGATTTCCCTGACATCGTGGGGGAGGGTTCTGATCCTGTCGACTGGGGGCTGGACGAGCTGATGGGGCATGTTGGCTGGAGGGCTTGGCCGGCGCGGGAGAAGCCCGCGCCGGCCTCACGGCGTAGTCCTGTTTGCGTTTACCCTTGCCCTTGCCTTTGGATTCTTTCTTCTCCTCGCCCTTCGCTTCCGTGTCGATCACCGCGCCGCTATCCGCGTCAATGTGCACTTCCGTGACCTTGTCGTCGGCGCCGGCGATTTCCACTTCCCAGACGGCTCTGTCATGTTCGCGCTCCAGCTCAGCTTCGATGACCTTGCCGGGCACTTTCTCCTGGGCGGTCTTGATGGCCTGTTCGATCGTGACCTTGGCGGTCTTGGACATCTCCACCGCTTCCTTGGTCTCGTCCTTCTTCTTGTCCTTGCCGTCGCTCCAAGCCGGCCCGCTGAGTACCAGCGCCGATCCGGCCATCAGGGCCAGTCCGGCCATGAGTTTTCCCGTCGTCGTCATGATTCTGCCTCCTTCGTCGTCGGGCGGCCCCAATTGGGGCCGCTCCGGTGGTTAGTGTTTCGGTTCCGTTGGCTCCCCGTCCTTTTTCTCTCCCTTGGCGGCTCCATGTCCTTTCATCATTCCGCCGTCTTTATGGCCGCCTTTCGGCCCGTCCTTGTACTTCTGCATCATCGCCTCGTGGACCGCCTTGATCCGCTGGCTTTGCTCCGGCGTCAACAGGGCCATCACGTCTCGTTTGGCCTTGATCGCCGCCATGCGGAGCGCCACTTCCTGCATCTCGGCCTGCTTCATCTTGTCTTCGATGGCCGACAACTCCGATTTGTCGTTTTCGACCAAGGCTTGGAGTTCCCGCTCCGCGACCATGATGTCGGCTTCAGCCTTGATGCGCGTCTTGTCCAGGTCGAGCTGGATGGCTTTCAATTTGGCGACCTGGTCGTCCGTCAGTCCCATTTCCTTTTGCGACTGGAGGAGGCCGCGGAGCAGATGGCCGGTGCTGGCATGGTGCCCGCTCATACCGTGTCCGTAGCCGTGTTCTCCGCAACAGCCGTGTTTCCCGTCGGACTCCTTGCCGTGGCCATAACTGCCGTCGGCCCAAACCGGCTGCAGGCCGAGTCCCAGCACGGCCATGACGGTTAGGATTCCTTTCACGATGCGCAGCGACATATGTTCCTCCTTGGTTGCTGGTTCTGTGTCACTCTTTTGTCGGCTGGTGAACCGGGCAGGTATTGATGCCCAGGAGTTTCCAGGCAGGACAAAACCCGGCGATCCCGCTCATCAGGGCTATGGTGCCCGACAGATACACCGCGATCACAGCGCCCATGGAGATGTCGGCGAGGTAGCCGACTGTCACCAGAATGCCTCCCACTATAACCCGGATTGCCCGTTCGGTGTTGCCGAGATTGCAGGCCATTGCGATCCCTCCTTGTGGACGTGCCGACGGCGTCAGTGGTGCAACAGGCCGCCGTCCGCCTTGAGCGCGTTGATCATGAACTGCACGGCCAGCGCCGCGAGCAAGAGGCCCATGAAGCGGGTGATGATCTTTTCCGCGAGAGGGCTGAGCCATCTGGCTCCGTGGCTGGCCAGGGCGAAGGTGCTATAGCTGGCGAGACCGACTGCGGCGAGGCACGCCAGCAGCACCATCCGCTGTCCCAATCCGTCGGTTTGGGCGTCCAGCAGGATGATCGTCGAGATGGCCCCGGGGCCGGCCAGCATCGGCATGGCCAGCGGCGTGATGGCCACATCGGCTTTGTCGACGCCGGCGGCGGTCTCTTCGGCGGTCTCCTGCACGGCGGATCGCTGGGCGCGTAACATGTCCAGGGCGATCAGCAGCAGGATCAGGGCGCCGGCGATCTGCAGGGCCGGCAACGTGATGCCCAGAATTTTGAACAGGCTTTGCCCGACCAGCGCGAAGGTGCCGAGAAACCCCACCGCCGCCAGGCAGGCCACGCGCGCGATGTGTAGCCGCTGGGCCGACGAATCCCGCGCGGTCATGGCCAGGAAGGCCGGCACGGCGGCGATCGGGTCCACGATGACAAAGAGGGACCCGAAGGCGAAGAGGGCGTATTCGGCGAGCTGTATCAATCGGCCCGTCCTTTCGCTGGTCCGATCATGCCCGGCCCTGGTGGCGCAGGAGGTCGGCGCGAGGGTCCGGATGGGGATTACGCCCCAGCTGCTCGTAGAGTTTGAGGTCGTCCTCCGAGATCGAGCCGGGCATCACGATCTGGAGCGTGAAAAACAGGTCGCCATGGCCGCCGGACGCGGCGGGGAGGCCCTTGCCCTTGAGCCGGAGCTTGCCCTCCGCTTTGCTGCCGGTCGGGACTTTGACGCGCACGGGGTCGGTGAGCGTCGGCGCCAACACTTCCGCGCCCAGCGCCGCCTCCCAGGGCCAGACGGGGAGGATGACGTGCACATCGCTGCCTTGGCGGCGGAACACCCGATCCGACTCGACGATCACGCGCAGATAGAGGTCGCCGGGCTTGCCCCCGTTCATGCCCTGCTGGCCTTTGCCGGCGACCCGGACGCGCGTCCCGTCCTGGACGCCGGCAAAGGCCAGCAGGGCATGAACGGGGGCAAGCCCGGCGACCTCTATCTGCGCGTGATCGTCGAGTCGGATCGGGTGTTCCGCCGCCAAGGCAGCGATGTGCACGTCATCCTCCCCGTCTG
>JBJTAZ010000163.1:0-3982 GCA_046091085.1 Nitrospiraceae bacterium | reverse complement strand
GATCAAGAGCAAGCTGGCTCGGGATCGGGGGCTGGTGTTGTGAATCTTCAGGGGTAGGAAACAATGGCTCATGGCGCTCACACCCCCTGCGTCTCTCGCCTCACGGATAGGGCATGATGTTAAGCGACGACAAAGTTATGCACCTGTCTCACGTGATTCTGGCTTGTTTGAAGAAAACCCCGGCCGCTCGCTTGAAAGGCGACGAGACTCTGGCCTTGCGCGAGATCAAGCGCGTGCTGGCATCGGAATTGGCTCAGGACGAGGCGGTCGAGCGGGCGGTACGGGCCAAGCTGGCCTCCTATTCCCGTCCCATTGCCGAGGGCAGTCCCGAGTGGGAAGTGTTGTACCGGAAAACCATGGAAGAGGAGTTACGTAAACACAAGTCTTCGTAGCCGTCAGGTTCGATCGGTGAGGATGAGATGAAAGCTGTGACCCTGCTTACGCTCTGTTGCGCGGTTCTCTGGTTCACCGGCTGTGCCAAGGAACCGCCAAAGCCCAAGCCGCGTGCCCCCTTGCCGCTCGGCATGAGCGCTTCCACTGTGGCTGTGCAGGCCACCGAAGAGGGGACGCGTGCTTTTCAGGCGCGGCAGTTCGACGAGGCCAAGGCCGCCTTCGAAAAAGCGATGGCGGCGGCGCCCGATTCCGGCGAAGCTCATTACAACCTCGGGCTGGCCCTATTTTCCATGGGTGACAACGATGCGGCCCGGGAACATTTCATCGAAGCGGCGAATCTGGCTCCCGGCAATAAGGTGATTTGGGATTCCCCCGCCTTGCGCCAATATGGCAATCCGGACTCGAACATTCCCAAGAAAAAAGCCCCTGAGTATCAAGGCAAAAAAGGGGGGATGGGGACGTCACCCCGATGACCATTCGCTGAATCATTGAGGATGGCTCTCGCACTGTGGCTAGAGAATTGGCGGTCTCTGACCGTGCTCCAGAGTTTTCGTTATCCGATGAACACGGAAAAACCGTGAGCCTGAAGCATTTCAAAGGGAAAACGGTCGTGCTGTACTTTTATCCCAAAGACAACACCCCTGGCTGTACGAAAGAAGCCTGCGATTTTCGCGATTCACGCAAACGGCTTCAGCGGGCGGGAGCGGTCCTGCTGGGAGTCAGCTTGGATGGGGCGGAATCGCACCGCAAATTCATCGACAAATTCAGCCTGCCATTTTCGCTCCTCTGCGACGAAGATGCCTCCATGTCCAAGGCCTATGGCGTCTATAAAGAAAAGAACATGTACGGGAAGAAGTACTGGGGCATCGAGCGCAGCACTTTCATCATTGACGGACAGGGCGTCATCAAGGCCCTGTTCCGCAAGGTCAAGGTGGACGGCCATGCGGACGAGGTGCTCGCAGCACTGAAACCGTGAGGGAGCGGTCGGCCATCAGCTCTCCGCTTTCGGCTGAATGCTGACAGTCGAGAGCTTTCTTGCCATGGATAATCGAGAGAAAACCTGGCACGGATTGCGTGCCGTGTCGTTATCCCTGATCCCGGGCCTCGGTCATTTGTATCTGGGCGAAAAGCGCGGCTATGCCATCGTGGCCTGTTCGGCTGCGTTGTTCCTGATCTCTCGGTTCCTCTGGGCTCCTGCGGAGCTGCTCTACCTGAGCCTGATCGTCTTCTCCGGCGGGGATGCCTATTCCATTGCCAAACCCGGCCACGGGCTGATGTAACCCGCTCCCTTAGAGATTGACGGAGGTGCCTGGTGGCTCCACGGTCGGCAGCGATTGCAATCCCGGCTGAACGAGCCGGCCGTATCCGTCCGTCTCTTCGCATAGGCAGGGTCTTGGTTTTGGCGCTGGCGGGCGGGCTCTTGGGCGTGGCCGTCATTGAGGCGGCCGAGAAGACCCAAGGGCGATTGTCGGTGCGCGATGCCTTGGCGGCGCCGGGGAAAACGGTGCGAATCGAAGCCAAGCTGGTGCGATCGGGACTGGGCCAACCTGGCTTGGGCGGCGAGCCCCTGGAATTGCTGGTTGAAGGCGACAAGGCCGTCCCGGCCATGACCGGCGGAGATGGGCGGGTTTGGTTCGAGACAGCCTGCCGGATGCGTGGGACCTATGCGGTGACGGTCAAGGTCGCCGGCAGTCTCCGGGTGGAGAGTCCGGATGCGACCGGCACGCTGGCTTGTTGGGAGCGCCGCCGCCCCATCCTCCTCGTGGATCTTGCCGCTCTCGCCAAAGACCCCAAGGTACCGTTCGGACTGCCGCCTGGCCTGTCGTTTCCTCTCGCCACGGCGACGCCGGAACCGATCGCTGAGGCCGCTGAAGAGCTGAAACGGCTGACGGATTATTATTACCATGTGATCTATCTCGTAACGGATTCAAGCGAGGGATGGAGCGGGGAGCCTGAAACCCGGGCATGGCTTCGGCAGGCCAAGGTCCCGACCGGGCCGCTGATGATGGTCAGCCAGGGACAGGCCGGCTTGTCTGAGTTGTTGGACCGGTTCAAGGTCGAGGGCTGGGACAATGTCAAGGTAGGGATCGGGCGGACGAAGGTGTTTGCCGAGACGATGCTGGCCCACCGGATCAACGCGGTGATCCTGCCGGCCGGTTCACGCGGTGAAGACCTGCCGAAGTCGGCGCAGGTCATCAACGACTGGAGGGAAATCCGAAAGAAGCTGCGGAGTTAACCCGTCAGGCTGGGGCGAGAGCCCTTTTGTGTTTTGCGGCGGGTTGCTTTAAGATGCAGCCATATCCGGGACACGAGCACCGAGTCGGCGTGGCGAAGAAACTCCAGACGATGCGAGCAAAAACCAGCTTCTTATGCCAGTCGTGCGGGCATCAGGCTCCCCGCTGGCTGGGACGATGCCCAGATTGCGGCCGCTGGAACAGCCTGAAAGAAGAGCGGCTGCCTGCATCGGGGCCTGGCCGGATGGGGAATCCGGGGTTGGCCGGTTCGAAGGCGACGCCTATCGGCGAGATCGAAATCGTCGGCGAAGAACGGCTGGTGACGGGGATCGGCGAACTGGACCGGGTCTTGGGCGGCGGCGTCATTCCCGGATCGGTGATCCTCATCGGCGGCGATCCCGGCATCGGTAAGACCACGCTGCTGCTGCAAGCCCTGCCCAAACTGGCGATGGCCGGGGAAAAAGTCCTCTACGTGTCGGGGGAGGAATCCCCGCGGCAGATCAAAATGCGTGCCCAGCGGCTGGAGGTGGCCGATCCCTCCCTCTTCATCCTGGCCGAAACCTCTCTCGAATCCATTTTTAAGTCCGTGCAGGAATTGCAGCCGACGGTCCTGGTGGTGGACTCCATCCAGACGGTCTATACGGACCAGATTACCTCGGCGCCTGGCAGTATCAGCCAGGTGCAGGAGGTGGCCGGCCAGTTGCTGGGCCTGGCCAAGCGGAGCGGCGTGCCGGTGTTCATCATCGGCCATGTCACGCAGGAGGGGGCCATCGCCGGGCCACGGCTGTTGGAGCACATCGTGGACACGGTGCTCTACTTCGAGGGCGATCGTGGCCATGCCTATCGGATTTTACGCGCGGTGAAGAACCGGTTTGGGTCCACGAACGAGATCGGGGTCTTTACGATGAAGGACGCGGGGCTCGAAGAAGTCGGCAACCCGTCGGAGCTGTTCCTGGCCGAACGGCCGGAGCGCAGCACCGGCTCGGTGGTCGTCTCCAGCCTGGAGGGGTCCAGGCCGATTCTGGTCGAACTCCAAGCGTTGGTCTCCTCGACGAACTATGCCATGCCGAAGCGGATGGCCAACGGCGTGGAGCTGAACCGCGTCTCCCTGCTGCTGGCGGTGATGGAGAAACGGCTGGGGCTGCATTTCTCCGGGCAGGACGTCTACGTCAACGTCGTGGGCGGACTCCAAATCGAGGAACCGGCGGTGGACTTGGGGATTGCGCTGGCCATCACGTCCAGTCTGCGCGAGCGGCCGATCGATCATCGCACGGTCGTTCTGGGCGAGATGGGGCTCGGCGGGGAGGTGCGCGCCATCAGCCAGGCGGACCTGCGCCTGCGCGAAGCGGCCAAGA
>JBJTAZ010000162.1:0-2780 GCA_046091085.1 Nitrospiraceae bacterium | reverse complement strand
TTCAACAGCCTGCTAGGCGGCGGCCTTGGCAGATTTTCCCGCCTGAAGATACTTATCCACCGCGGCGGCCATCTTGCGTCCTTCGGCAATAGCCCAGACGATCAAGGAGGCGCCACGTCGCACGTCTCCGCCGGCAAAGACCCCCTCCACATTCGTCATGTAGTTGTGATCGGCCGCCGCATTCCCCCGCGCATCGTACTTGACACCCAAGCCGTCCAAGAGTCCGTTCTTGATCGGACCGGTAAACCCCATGGCGAGGAGCACCAAGTCCGCGTGAAGTTCGAAGTCCGAATTGGGAATGGGAACGAATTTGCCGTTCTCGAAGGCCACCCGTTGCGCGTGGAGCTTCGTCACATGGCCGTTGTGGCCCGTGAACTTGGTGGTCGAGACGCTCCACTGGCGGTCGCAGCCTTCTTCGTGAGCGTGGGACGTGCGGAGTTGCATGGGCCAGAGCGGCCACGGTGTGGTGGCAGCCCGCTTGGGCGGAGGCTCGGGCAGCAACTCGAACTGATGCACTTCGGCGCAGCCCTGCCGATGGGCGGTGCCCAGGCAGTCCGAGCCCGTGTCGCCGCCGCCGATGATGACGACCCGCTTGCCCTTGGCGGTGATGGGCTCGGCCGTGATCGTATCGCCCGCATTGCGTTTGTTCTGTTGAGTCAGGTAGTCCATCGCCAGATGGATGCCCTGGAGGTCACGGCCCGACACCGGCAACTCACGGGGCTGCTCGGCGCCCATCGCGAGACCCACGGCATCGAACCGGCGGCGCAGCTCCTCCCCCGTGACGTCCACGCCGACGTGCACGCCGGTCTTGAACTCCACGCCTTCGGCCCTCATCTGATCCAGACGCCGATCCAGGACCCACTTTTCCATCTTGAAGTCCGGAATCCCGTAGCGCAGCAAGCCGCCGATGCGGTCCGCCTTCTCGAACACCGTCACCTTGTGCCCGGCGCGAGCCAGTTGTTGCGCGGCGGCCAGGCCGGCCGGGCCCGATCCGATAACCGCCACGGTCTTTCCCGTGGAGGCGGTCGGCAGGATCGGCTGGACCCAGCCTTCATCGAATCCCTTGTCGATGATGTTCCATTCGACGATGCGGATCGAGACCGGATCCTCGTTGATGCCCAGCACGCAGGCCGATTCGCAGGGAGCCGGACAGAGCCGGCCGGTGAACTCCGGGAAATTGTTCGTCGTGTGGAGCGCCTTCAGCGCATCTTTCCATCGGCCCCGGTGGACCAGGTCGTTCCACTCGGGAATCAGGTTGACGACCGGGCAGCCGTTGGTGCTCTGGCAAAAGGGCACGCCGCAGTCCATGCAGCGGGAGCCCTGCGCCTTCAGCTTGTCCTCCGGCATCGGCTCGTACAGTTCCTTCCAATCGTGCACGCGAAGCTCGACCGGCCGGCGCTGCGGGCCTTCCCGGGCATATTTCATGAACCCTTTCGGATCAGCCATGTCTTAGCTCATGAACGCGCGCCGGCGTTCCGTCCTCCCATTTTCGCTAACCCATCCCACAGACAACGACGCTCCACGTCGTAACACGGTTGACGCCGCTATTGTATGTTGCAAACGAGACGCCTCACGCTTTGACGGCTTTATGCGCCGGGCCCTTGGCCGCCGCCGCTTTGCGCTCCGCCAACACGCGCTTGTAATCGATCGGCATGATCTTCACGAATTTCGGCAGCGTGCCGGTCCAGTTGTCCAACACCGCCTTGGCTTTGCGGCTGCCCGTATATTTCAGATGGGCCTCCACCATCGCCTTGAGCGCCTGCTTGTCTTCGGGTGCCGTGACTGTTTCCAATTCCACCATGCCGAGATTGCAGCGCTGCTCGAATTTGCCGTCCTCGTTCAACACGAAGGCGACGCCGCCCGACATGCCGGCGGCAAAATTCCGTCCGGTCCTGCCGAGCACCACGACGACCCCGCCGGTCATGTATTCGCAGCCATGGTCGCCGGTGCCTTCGACGACCGCCTTGACCCCGCTGTTCCGCACGGCAAAGCGCTCGCCCGCCATCCCGTAGCAATAGGCTTCACCCTGGGTGCCTCCGTACAGCGACGTGTTCCCGATCAGAATCGTATCTTCCGGCGTGAACGTGGCGCCCGTGGGCGGCACGACGACGATCTTGCCGCCGGAGAGCCCCTTGCCCAGATAGTCGTTCGACTCCCCTTCCAGCATGAGCGTGATCCCCTTGGACAGGAAGGCCCCGAAGGACTGGCCGGCCGAACCGGTGAATTTGATCGTGATGGTATCCGGCGGCAACCCCTCCAGCCCGTACTTGCGGGCGATGTGGCTGGACAGCATGGTGCCCGCGGTCCGGTTCACGTTCCGGATCGGCAGGTCCAGCGTCACTTTTTCGCCCCGCTCGATGGCCGGCTTGCAGAGCTCCACCAGCTTATTGTCCAGAATGCCGGCCAGACCATGGTCCTGCTCCTGGACGCAATGCGTCGCCACGTCCGGACCCACCTGAGGCTTGGTGAGCAGCGCGGTGAGGTCGAGGCCCTTGGCCTTCCAATGGGCGATGGCCTTCTGCGCCTTGAGCTTGTCTACGCGGCCGACCATCTCGGCAACCGTGCGGAATCCCAACTTGGCCATGAGGTCACGTAGTTCCTCGGCCACGAAGAAGAAATAATTGACCACGTGTTCCGGCTGCCCGGCGAATTTTTTGCGAAGCGCCGGGTCCTGGGTCGCCACGCCCACGGGGCAGGTGTTCAGGTGACACTTGCGCATCAAGATGCAGCCGCTCGCCACCAGCGGCGCGGTGGCAAAGCCGAACTCTTCAGCGCCGAGC
>JBJTAZ010000161.1:0-2723 GCA_046091085.1 Nitrospiraceae bacterium | reverse complement strand
GTTGGAGGGCGACGAGGCCGGGATGCTGGCCAAGCGCCTGCCGCTATCGTGGGCTGGGCGATTGGCGGAGGTTCCGGGCGTGGCGGCCGTGGATCCCTACCGGCAGGTGCGAATGGAAATCGGCGGCCGTCCAGCGTCATTGGTGGCCCGCAATCTTCGGCTGCATGGGGAGCGGAGCCGCTATCTCTTCCTAGCCGGCGACTCGGCGGAGACGCTCGACCGGACCCTCTCCGGCCAGGGGGTGATCCTGTCCGAAGTGCTGGCCCGTCGGTTGAGAGTGGAGGCCGGCGGCTCGCTCCGATTGATGACGCCGTCCGGCGAGCGGGCGTTTCCCGTCCTGGGAGTGTTTTATGACTATGCCACGGACGGCGGCAAGGTGGTGATGGACGGAGACCTCTACCGTCGGTTCTGGCCTGACGAAACGGCAACGGTTTTCGCCGTCTATCTCCAGGCGCAGGGCGACGCGGCGCTCGTGCGACGGCGATTGCAGGAGCAGGCGGCCGGACTTGCGGGGGAGGGGGACGCGCTGGTGGTGATGCCGAACGCCGAGCTGAAAGCGGACATTCTGGCGATTTTCGACCGGACGTTTCGGGTCACGTACGTGCTGGAGTTGATCGTCGTGATCATCGCCCTCCTGGGCATTGTCAATACGCTGCTGACCTCGGTGCTGGAGCGGCAAAAGGAACTGGCGACGCTGCGGGCGATCGGCGCGAGTCGTCGGCAGATCGAAGGGTTGATTCTCGGGGAGTCCTGTTACCTGGGGTTGCTGGGCGCGCTGCTCGGGCTGATCGGAGGCGGGCTCCTTTCGGCGCTGCTGATCATGGTGATCAATACCCAGTCGTTCGGCTGGACGATTCAATGGACCCTTCCGAGCGGCCTGCTGGTGGAAGCGGTCGGGTTGGCCTTGGTCGTGGCGTTGGTGGCCGGTTATGCGCCGGCGCGGTGGGCTGGCCGCCAGTCGGTGGCCGAGGGGCTGCGGTACGAATAAGCGGGCCTAAGTGTGCCGGGCCCTTACCGGGCCTGAAACATGGGTAGCGGAGAATGCGGCGGTTGGTCCGTTGCGGATGGCAGGTAATCCGCCTCGACCTCGAAGCCCAGATCGGAGATCATGCGCCAGGCCTCGGGAGCCGGTTGTCCGGGAGTCGTGAGATAGCCTCCGACGAAGAGGGAGTCGGCCGGATAAAGGGCGAGCGGTTGAAGCGTCCGCAAGTTGAATTCCCGTCCGCCGGCCACGCGGATTTCCGTTCTCGGGTGCAGGAATCGGAACAGGCACAGCACCTTGAGGCAGCGCTGGGGACTGAGGGATAGGGTGTCGGCCATCGGTGTGCCGGGGACCGGGTGCAGCGTATTCAGCGGGATCGAGTCCGGTTTGACTGCCCGCAGGGCGAAGGCCAGGTCCACGATGTCCTCGTCCCGTTCCCCCAGGCCGATGATCCCCCCCGAGCGGTGTTCCAAGCCCGCGGTCCGCGCGGCCTCAATGGTCGTAAGCCGATCCCGATAGCTGTGCGTCGTGCAGATGGATTCGTGGTAGGCCTCGCTCGTGTTCAGGTTGTGATTGATCCGGTCCACGCCCGCGGCCTTGAGGGTGTTGGCCTGTTCCTCGTTCAGCAGTCCCAGCGAGCAACAAACCTGAACCGGCACTTCGCGCTTGATGGCCTGCACGGCCTCGGCGATTGCGGCGATGTCCCGATCCAGCGGACTCCGCCCGCTGATGACGACGCAATAACGCTGCGCTTTCGCTTGAGCCGCCCGCCTGGCCCCTTCCAGCATCTCCTGCTTGGAAAGGAGGCCATACTGTTCGATGTCGGCGGTGGACACGGCGGACTGGGAGCAATAGTGGCAGTCCTCCTGACAGGCGCCGCTTTTGGCGTTCAAGAGCATCTGCAGGCGGACTTTCCTGCCGAAGTACCGTTCGCGCACGATGAAGGCGGCGTTCAGCAGATCCAACAAGCGTTCATCTGGGGTGGCCAGCACGGCCAGGCATTCGTCGCGGGTCAGGGCTTCGTCTCTCAAGGCCTTCTCGGCCAGCACATGAAAATCAGACATGATTCCTCTCCGCATGGTCAGCGCCGGCCTCGAGGCGGTTGCCGGTTCCGGCATGAATTCGATTCGGATGCGCGTCAGACGGTTTCAAAGGGCGATGTATGTCCTCGGTAGGACAGGTCGCGGGATTCCTGCTCATGGCCCTCATGGGGCGACTCCGTCGCGGATGCGTCCACCCATGGCAAGGCGGTGTACGTATTCCACTGGCCGCAACGGCTGCACCGCCCCGACCATTCGGATGATTCGTGCCGGCAGGCGCTACAGAGGTAGGGAACCACCACGCGTTTCTTGAACCCCAGGGCCTTCTTCAACTCTTCGACCGCATGATCCATCTGTTGTTTCCGCAGATACAGGTTCGCCATAATTTTGTGGAAATCGGCCATCTGGTCTTGGGGGCCTTCCAGGGTCGAGAGCAGGTCGAACGCCTCGTCGATCATTTCCAGGCGGTAGTACAATGACCCCAGATAAAACCGTAGAGCCGGGTTCTGGGGGTCGCGCTGGCAGGCCTCCTGATAGACCCGGATAATCTCGCCTGGTTCGCCGATCTCCAGGTACAGTTCTTCCAACCGGTGCAGAATGATGAGATTCCCGGACTTGACGTACACTTTTTCCAAGTTATCTGCAGCGTTTATGGTCTTGACTTCTCGGACGAGCAGCTCGCAAAGGCCGATGTAGGCTGT
>JBJTAZ010000160.1:0-5143 GCA_046091085.1 Nitrospiraceae bacterium | reverse complement strand
GATGAACGACGGCTCCTCGAACTCCAGCGCATAGATCTCCTCGCTGGCATCATCCAACCTAGCCAACTCCTTGTACATGCGGATCACTTCCAGCGCCTTTTCGCGGAGGTTGTGGGCCTTCTCGGTATTCAGCGCCAGGATCTGATAGGCGGCCGCGGCCTCAGGCACGACGATCGCCGTGATGCTCTTGGCCCCCAGTGTCTTCATGGCCGAGAGCCGGTGGTGGCCGTTGGGCGTCCAGTACCGAACGCCGCCTTCGTCGCCTGCTTTCGCCCGCACCGCGATGATCGGGTCCAGGAAGCGGCCGAGCTTGCCAATCACCCCTTCGAGTTTGCGGACGTGGGTGTCGGACAGATTGCGTTGATAGGGAGTCGGGGCGACTGTGTCGATCGGCAGAGCCGCCAGCACCACCCATCGGCCACCGTACGGCTCGCGATAGACAGCCAGAACGCGCCCCCCGTCATCCTCGATCGTCCGGTGCAGCGCCGAGACCTCCGCAGACGGCGCAGCCGCCTGCAGCTCCGTCGCGGCAAGCCCGGTCGAAACTCCGGCCGGTTTCCTACGGCGTCTGATTGCGCCGGCAGCCCGTGGCTTCCTGTGCTTCTTCTCCACCATAACGTGCTATGGTAGGAGAGTCGTGCGACAAAAGAAAGCCCCGCACCTCCCCCAACGAAAGGCGCCACGCTGATGCTCAGGATCGGACATAGAGGCGCAGCCGGGTATGCGCCGGAGAACACGCTGTCGGCAATCAAGAAGGCGGGGTCGTTGAAGGTGGATTTCGTCGAACTGGACATCCAGGCGACGAAGGACGGCACGCCGGTGATCTTCCACGATCGCCGAGTGGACCGCCTCACGATCAGCAAAGGCGCCGTGGCGGACATCAATCTGGCCGACCTGAAGCGGCTCGCCCTTCCCGGCGGCCACACCATCCCGACGCTCGAGGAAGGGTTGAAAGCGGCGGCGGGCAAGGTCGGGGTGCTGCTGGAGCTCAAAGTGCCTGGCCTGGTGGAGGCGGTGCTGGACCAGCTCACGCACAGCGGATTTTCCGGCCCGGTGATCCTCGCGTCATTCTTCCACGAAGAGCTGCTGCGCGTGCGCCGGCTGCGCCCGACGGCGCAGACGCTCGCGTTGCTCGTCGGACAGCCGATCACGCCCGCCGCGTTTGCGCTCGAGGCCAAGGCCACCCATGCCGGTGTCGCGTTCGAGACGCTCGGCAAGGCCTACGTGGAGGCCCTCCGTGCCGCCGGACTCCAGGTCTTCGCCTTCACCGTCAACGACCCGTCCGATATTCAGCGAGTCGCCGCGTTCGGCGTGGACGGCATTATCTCGGATTTCCCGGACCGGGTGCCGGCCTAGCCGTCTCGCTGCGTTGGGTCGCCGGCACCGGCTTGGACGGCGAAGCAGCCGAAGATGCCGGCTGGGATGTATCCTTGGATTCGTCCGGAGTCGGCACAGCCGGTTTGATCCGGATGTGAGTGATGAGGCGCTCGACTTCGTTGATCCCGCGGACCTTGTCGTACACCGAGTCGTACTCCTCCTCGGTCTGGGCGATGCCAAACAAGTAGACGGTCCCGTGGGTCGCCCGCCAGCGATAGTTGGGGTAGCGGAAGCCGGCCCCGGACATGACGGCGAACTTCACCTTGAGCTCGATGCCCGTGTCCCGCATCGAGTCGCGCATGCCGAAATCTTCCGTGATGTGCAGCTCGTTGTAGACCCGGCTCACCCCCTCGACCTTCTTCACCAGCGCCTCGGCTTTCCGATCGTCTTCCGACGTCTTCACCGCTCCGGTCATCAGCACGTCGCCCTGATAGACATCCACGCTCACCGCCATGAACATCTCCCTGCCTTCACCGGCCAGGGCCCGCAAGATGGCGGTTTTCACCTTGAGGTCGTCGCCCATTTCGTCGAGCGTCCGTTCGTCCACGGCCACTTCCGTCGCCGTCATCGCCACGGACACGGGGGTGGTGTAGGGGTTCGGCATCATGAACTCGCAGCCAGCCAAGAGGGCGACGATCACCAACAGCATTGGGCAGGACCAACGGGCCATGAGAAACAGCATAGGAGGGGAAGAGAAAAAAAGAAAGCCCCAGGCTCGTTTTGAAGCCGAGGGCCTTCTTATGTCGCGCCCCGCGACACCTTTTCATGGGCCAGGAACGTTATGGCCCGCCGGTAAGGCTGGCGCGTCATTGCCTGTCGGCACACAAACCGAGCATTTTCTCTCGCGCCAATGAGGGGTATGGTGGAGGTGGCGGGAATTGAACCCGCGTCCGAAGACCATCAGCACAACGGATCTACGTGTGTAGCCGATCGTTTAAGTTTCGCAACCGCCCACGCCCATCGGCAGGCTTAGAACGGTCGCTAGCCCAGTATGTTCTCGTCCTCGGCCGCTGAGCACCAGCCTTGGACCAGCCTGCTGCATCGCGCTCCTTCCACCCCCGCAGGCATCAGGTGGAGGAACGTCGCGGTCAGTTAAGCCGCGAGTGCCAGTTCTTGGTTGGCAGTTGCTAGTTTCCCGGAGGTTTTACGAGACCCCGAGAGCTCGACACGCACCGCTGGCATCTGAATCCCCGTCGAAGCCAATCACCCCCCTTTCTTGTGCAATACATTCACTATACCCGACGAACGGCCTGCCGACAACTAGAGGGAGGCTTCCGGCAACCGGTTGTGGGCAGCGACATCGCCCTGTGCTATCCTGGAAACCGGCATGCCGACCGTCCCCCACGATATCGCGACAGGCTTTGTCCTCCTTCCCTTGGCCGTCCTTTCGGTCCTGGCGGTCCTCCTGGTCAGACGCTCGCTCACACTCTGGTGGGTCGTCGCGATCATGGCGTCCTGGACGGTCCTCACCGCCGGGCTGGCCGCTTCGGGAACCTTGGCCGACTTCGGGACCGGACATCCGCGCATCCCGATCCTGGCGCTGACGCAACTGGCGTTCGTGGTCTGGCTGGCTTGGTTCTCGCGATGGAGCGGGGAGTTGGCGCAGATTCCTCAGCAGTACCTCGTCGGCTTGCAGTGCTTTCGGATTCCCATCGAGTTGCTGATGGCCGCACTGGCCGCGCGGAATCTCCTGGCGATCGAGATGACGTTTCTGGGGAAGAATTTCGACTTGCTCACGGGCGTCACGGCCGTAATGCTGGCGATCTGGGTGCGGCGGGACGGCGAGGAGTCTTTGCGGCAGGTCCTGATCGTCTGGAATCTGATGGGCCTGTCGTTTCTGACCGCCGTACTGGCCCACGGGATTCTCTCGGTGCCCTATCCGTTCCAGCTCCTGCACCTGTCGGTGCCCACGTTCGTGATCGCCTCGTTCCCCGTGGTCTGGCTCCTGACGGTGCTGGTGCCGATCGCCTATCTCCTGCACTTGGTATCGTTGAAGCGCTGCCTCGCCGAACGGCCCGGCGCCTCAGAGAGCGTCTCGGGTTAGCGGATGATGTTCGTGGCTTTCGTCCGACCGGGGCTCACAGCGTGCTGCACGGCTGCCTCGTCCAATAGTTCAGCACCTGTTTGCTGTCGAACCTGAGGATATAATCGATGCACGGGGCTCCTCCCCGCATATCGCCCCGCACGCCAGGGAACGAACTCTGGCCTTCATACCGATAGGTCCACGCCTGGGTTTGGTCGGCCAGCGTCTTGATGTCGTGGGGCTCCCCAAGTTGTTGCTTCACCTCGTCCTGGGTCGCCTGGCCGTTGGCTCGTCCCAGATACTCCCACTGCGAAGGCAGGCACGCGCCCAGCGCCAGCGCCAGTCCCGCCATCGCCACGAACGACTTCCTCCGTGCCTTGGCTCCCATCATGCTTCCCCCTTTATTCGCCGCGCCGGGCGCCCTTCATCGCCCGCTCCACTTCGCGGCCTGCCTCCCGCTCCTTGATCGCCTCGCGCCGGTCGTGCTGCTTCTTGCCTTTGGCCAGCGCCAGCTCCAGCTTCGCCTGGCCCCTGGGGCTAAAATACATGCGCAGCGGCACGAGCGTGAGTCCTTTCTGCTGGGTCTGGCCCAGCAGGCGGCTGATTTCCTTCCGGTGCAGCAGGAGCTTGCGCGGCCGGAGGGGATCGTGGTTCATGATGTTTCCGTGACTGTAGGGGCTGATATGGCAGTGGTGCAGGATCACTTCGCCGTGCTGATCCACGCTGGCGTAGCTCTCCTTCAGATTCACCAGCCCGGCGCGCAAGGATTTGACCTCCGTGCCTTTCAGCACGATCCCGGCTTCAAATTTTTCTTCGATGTGATAGTCGTGGAAGGCTTTCCGGTTTGTGGCTACGACCTTCTCGCCGCTGTCTTTGTCCTTCGCCATAGGCGCCACTATAGCATGGAGGCTTATCCGGCAGCAGTTGGAGAGTGCCGCTTGCCGGGAGGATACTATAAATAGTATAGTATGTAGCCGATATGTGGGATGTATTTGAGCACCGGAAGGCTTCTAAACGGCTCGACCGTCTTCCAAAAGAAATCCTGCGACGGTATGAAAAATGGAAGGACATCGTCAGGATTTCCGGGCCGAGCGGCCTCCGGCTCATCAAGGGATTCCATGATGAAGGGCTTCGCGGTGAATGGCACGGGCACCGCTCATCCAGACTTGGGGATCAATATCGGTTGATCTATAAGGTCGAAGAGCACGATGTGCTGGTTTTGGTTATCGACGTGACCGCACACGATTATCGGAGGAAATCATGAAGGGGAAAGACTTTCGTCGCGCACGCACGCGAATCGAGTTGACCGTAGGCGAGTCCGTCCGGATCATGCGAGAACTGCAGGGACTATCCCAGAGCGATCTTTCCAAGCTCGCCGGAATTCCCCAATCCACCATTTCCGCCATCGAAAAAGGCGCCGTGAACCTGGGAGTCGAGCGAGCGAAGACACTTGCCCGATCGCTTCAGTGTCATCCCGCTGTCCTGGTGTTCCCCGGGTGGGACGTCACCAAACCCTCGGCGGCATAACGTTCACCGCGGATGGAACGGATGCGGGCTGAGGCGGCGGCATGGCGGCCCGATGCCTATCGAAAGCTGTGGCGGTGCCGGTTCGCCGTTCCGAATAGTCCGATAAGTCGACCGGCCAACAGTACCGTCAAAAAATGGCAGCCCGACGCCAACGCATCATGCCGCCGCCGAACGCACGCGCCGTTCGCCAGCCGCGTCTGCCGCTTCGGGTGACAA
>JBJTAZ010000159.1:0-9729 GCA_046091085.1 Nitrospiraceae bacterium | reverse complement strand
GGCTTTATGATGCTCTGCGACACCTGCCATGACCACGTGATCGCCGACAAGCTGGTGGACGGCAAAAACTACGTGGCCAATCACGAAGCGCTCTTCGACGCGATTTGCATGGGCTGTACCGACATCAACCGCCCGCTGATCGACGATATGCTGGGCAGTTCCGAATAGGCACAGGGTCTGAACGCCGAACCGCCGCGCCTCTTCCTATTTGCAGACTTTCCCGTCAAAGACCTTGCAGGCCGAATCGCCTGCCGCGAGTTTCCAGGTCTTGAGCAGGGGGGCGTTGCCGGGCCTCAACTCCACCACGATATCCAGCATGCCGGAAACCGGCAGCTTGTCCAGGTGCGGCTTGGCCGCCTCCGGGACTTCGACCCCGAAGACCGCCCCCGAACTGGAGACCACGATGTAGCCCTTCTCCTTGTCCACATGGATGATCGGGCTATAAATGCTTTTGTCCTCCGCGGCCGCCGGCCCGGTCCAGGAGAAACCAGCCAGCACAACGATGGCGAGGAAGAATCGAAAAAAGAATGGGGTAGCGATCTGCACGGGACCCTCCCTGCTGAAGTGTGGAAATATTATGGCATCGTTTGCGGGAACGGTCTACTGGATTTTGGCGAGACGAGGGGTGGCGTGAGAACGCTTAGACCGTCTGAAACTCTGCCCGGGCGATCTGGCGATCTTTGATCCAGTAGGCCTGCACGTCCGGCACGGCCTTGATTTCCAGGGAGATGATCAGATAGGCCGCGTCTGGATAGAGAGCCAGGCCCACGTCGGTCATGGAGGGGTAGGCGGGGGAATGGGTGTGGGAATGGTAGATGACGGTTAGGTCGAGCGCCCGCTCCCGCATATCCTTGAAGGCCGCGAGCATCTCCTTGGGGTCCATGAAATACGCGACTTCGGCTTTTTTGCTCTCCGAGAGGTTCGCGAGCTGCTTCACGTCGGCCGCGTCGAAGACTTCGACGGCCTGCGCATCCTTCGCCACGGTGTTGGTGATGCGATAGTGCCGCGACACGGTTCCGTCCGTTCCAGCCAGCAGGCCGCAGCATTCGTAGGGATCCAGCGCGCGGGCGTGGGCCACCATCTCGTCGAGGATCTGGCGGGGAACCTTCAGGCTGGGCACGTCACAAACTGCACGAGACGGTATAGTCGCTGAGCAGATTGGTGATCGTCGGTTTGGGGCCGCAGAGGCGGCAGTCCGGGTCCTTGGGACGTCCCAGTTTGCGGAACTTCATCTCCAGTGCGTCGTAGAGCAGCAGCCGGTCGGCGAGGGTTTCGCCGATGCCGAGGATTTCCTTGATGGCTTCGGAGGCCTGCAGCACGCCGAGCGTGCCGGCCAGCACGCCCAGCACGCCGGCTTCCTGGCAATTTGGCACCAACCCGGCCGGCGGCGGCTCCGGGTACAAACAACGGTAACAGGGATAGCCTGCGTGCGGCTTGATGGTCGTGAGCTGACCCTCGAACCGGAAGATGCTGCCTGAGATCAGCGTCTTCTTGGCGAAGAAGCAGGCGTCGTTCACGAGAAACCTGGTGGAGAAGTTGTCGGACCCGTCCAGGACGATGTCGTAATCCTCCAGAAGCCCCATGAGGTTGTCGGCCGAGACGTTCTCCTGGTAGGTCTTGACCGTGATGTCGGGGTTCAGCCCCGCCAGCATCTTGCGTCCGGACTCCACCTTCGGCTGGCCGAGCGTGGCGGTTGTGTGCAGAATCTGCCGCTGGAGATTGGACAGGTCCACCACGTCCCCGTCCACGAGGCCGATCGTGCCGACGCCAGCCGCCGCGAGATAGAGCGCCGCGGGGGAGCCGAGCCCGCCGGCCCCGATCACTCGCACCTTGGCGCGCGCCCGCTTCGTCTGTCCCTTGCCACCCACATCCTGGAGGATGATGTGCCGGCTGTAGCGCTGGACCTGTGCGTCGGTGAATTCCATCGGTCGGTGCCTTACTCCACCACGTTCAGTTCGATCGGGTCCACGAGGACCCCCTTTTTTCTCAGCCCATCTACCGCCCGCTCGATTTCGCCGGTCTCGCCGGTCAGTTCCACGTCCATCCAGCCGGTGGTCTCGCGCACGTCGGCCCGCCGGACGTTGGTCACGACCTTGTACTCATGGCCGATCTGGTAAATGATCGGCTCCTTGATCTTTTGCTCGGGGAACCGGATGTGAAAGCGTAAGCTGGGCATTAGTTGCCTCCCGCGATCGCCGGCACGATGGAGACTTCGTCGCCATCTTTCAAGGTCGTGTCCTTGCCCTTGAGGAACCGGATGTCTTCTTCGTTGACATAGATGTTCACGAACCGGCGCAATTCGCCCTTCTCGTCGCAAAGCCGGCCTTTGATGCCCGGGTGTGCGCCTTCCAGATGCTCGATCATCGCCTCGATGCTCGCGCCTGTCGCCTCGACTTCGCCCTGGCCCTTGGTCAAGGGGCGCAGGGGGGTCGGGATGCGGACCTTGATCATGCGTCGGCTCCTCCGTTCTTCCCCATCTTGAACGTCTTCTCGAAATTCACCAGGCTGGGCTGGATGCGGACGGGGCGGCCGACCGCGTCGATCACAGCCTCCTGCGTCTTCAGCCCGTTCCCGGTGATGTAGGCGACGGTCACGTCGCCTTTCTTGATGATGCCCTGCTTGACCAGCTTCTGCAGGACCCCAATGGTCACGCCGCCGGCGGTCTCCGCGAAGATGCCTTCAGTCTGGGCCAACAGCTTGATGCCCTCGACCACTTCCTCGTCGGACACCATGTCCATCGCCCCGCCGGTCTCGGCCGCGGCCTTCAACGCATAGTAGCCGTCCGCCGGATTGCCGATGGCCAGCGACTTGGCGATGGTCTTCGGCTTCACCGGCCTGAAGAAGTCCCGCCCTTCCTTGAAGGCGGTCGAGATCGGGGAGCAGCCTTCCGCCTGGGCCCCGTTGATCTTGGTCTTGACCTTGCCGATCAGCCCCAAGGTTTCCATCTCCTGGAGCCCTTTCTTGATCTTGGTCAGCAGGGAACCGGAGGCCATCGGGATCACCACTTGATCCGGCGCGTTCCAGCCCAACTGCTCCACGGTCTCGAACGCCAGGGTCTTGGACCCTTCGGCATAGTAGGGCCGGATGTTGATGTTCACGAAGCCCCACTTGTGTTCGCCGGCGATCTCGCTGCAGAGGCGGTTCACGTCGTCGTAGTTGCCCTCGACTTCCACCACGTTGGGCTTGTAGATCAGGTTGCCCAGCACCTTGGCCGCTTCCAGATCGCCGGGGATGAACACGTAGCAACGCATGCCGGCGGCTGCCGCATGGGCCGCCACGGAGTTGGCCAGGTTGCCGGTCGAGGCGCAGGCGACGGTTTCGAAGCCCAGCTCCCGCGCCCGAGTCAGGGCCACGGCCACGACCCGGTCCTTGAACGAGAGGGTCGGATGGTTGACCGTGTCGTTCTTGATGTACAGTTCATCCAACCCCAGAAAGGCGCCCAGGTTCTTCGCCCGCACCATGGGGGTGAAGCCCGCGTGGGGGCCGATGGTCGGCGCGCCCTCGACGGGCAGCAAGTCGATGTACCGCCACATGCTGTGCGGCCCGGACTCGATCTTCTTGCGGGAGATGGTCTGCTTGATCTCCTCGTAGTTATATTTCACCTCCAGCGGGCCGAAGCAGAGTTCGCAGACGTGGATCGCCTTGGTCGGGTATTCCTTCCCGCATTCCCGGCAGATCAGCGCTTTCATCTTGGCCATGACATCACCACTTCAGGAAAGGCTAAGGTTCAGATTCAGTGTGTCCGTGCGCTCAGCCTCGGTCTAAGCCTCAACCTTAACCTGCTTCAAGTCACAGACTTCCGGCTCATGGTCGAACAGTTCCGTAATCGTGGGACGGTCGCCGCAGAGCGGGCAGTTCGGGTTTCGCTTGGTCTTGATCTCCCGAAACGCCGTCTTGCGGGCGTCGAAGTCCAGCATCCGGTCGGTGAGCGGCCGGCCGATGCCCAGCACCAGCTTGAGGGCTTCCGTCGCCTGGATCGTGCCGATGACTCCGGCCAACACGCCGATCACGCCGGCCTCCTGGCAGCTCGCGAGCAGGCCGGGCGGCGGCGTGGTTTTGAACACGCACAGGTAGCAGGCCGAGTTCTTCGGGATGATCGTCGTGACGCGCCCATCGAACCGCAGGATGCCTCCGTGCACCAGCGGCTTGTCGGCGAAGAAGCAGGCGTCGTTGATCAGAAATTTGGCGGGGAAATTGTCCACGCCGTCGATGACAACGTCGTAGGCGCGAATCAGGTCCAGCGCGTTCTTGGCCACCAGCCGGTCCTCGTAGGTCAGGACCTGCACGTCCGGGTTGATCGCCAGAATCTTTTCCTTGGCGGACTGCACCTTGGGCCGGCCGACATCCGAGGTTTGGTGAATGACCTGCCGCTGGAGGTTCGAGAGGTCCACCAGATCGCTGTCGATCAAGCCGATCGTGCCCACGCCGGCTGCGGCCAGATAGAAGGCGGCAGGGGAGCCGAGCCCGCCGGCCCCGACGATCAGCATCTTCGCCTGGGCGATCTTTTTCTGTCCCTTCCCGCCCACTTCGGGCAGGAGGATGTGCCGGCTGTAGCGGGTAACTTGTTCGTCGGTGAAGTTCATGGCGTCGGCTGCTGAAAAAGCACTCCAGCTACGTTCTCGCTCGCTCTGACCCTCAACGTATCCAAAAAGTACGCCTCGGGTCCTCGCATCGCTGCGGCCTTGCTGGATCTCTTTTTGAGCGGCCTCTCCCTAATCTTTGAGTGCTAAATATTGAAATACTTCTCGATGCTGATGTAGCGCTCGCCCGTGTCGCAGAGAATCGTGACCACGGTCTTTCCCGGTCCCAACTCCTGCGCCACTTTCTGGGCGGCGAACACGTTGGCGCCGGACGAAATGCCCACGAGCAGCCCTTCCTTCTTCGCGAGCAGCTTGGAAGTCTGGTAGGCCTCGTCATCCGTGACGGTGACGACCCGGTCCAGAATCTTCCGGTTCAGGACTTTCGGGATGAACCCGGCGACGATGCCCTGGATCTTGTGTGGGCCCGGGTCCCCGCCGGAAAGCACCGGCGATCCGGCCGGCTCGACGGCGATCACCTGAATCTGGGGCGCTCGCTCCTTGAAGACTTCGCCACAGCCGGTGATCGTGCCGCCCGTGCCGACGGCGGTGACGAAGGCGTCCAGCTTGCCGCCCAGCGCGTCCCAAATCTCCAGAGCCGTGGTCTTCCGGTGCATGGCCGGGTTGGCGGCATTGGAGAACTGATCGGGCATGTAGTAGGACGGGTTCTGCGCCACGATGCTCTCGGCTTCCTTGATCGAACCCTTCATGCCTTCCCAGGCGGCGGTCAGGACCAATTGCGCCCCGTACGACGACAGGAGACTGGCCCGTTCCATGCTCATGCTTTCGGGCATGACCAGGATCAGCTTGTACCCGCGCACCGCGGCCACGAGCGCCAGGCCGATGCCCGTGTTGCCGCTGGTCGGCTCGACGATGGTCCCACCCGGTTTGAGGTTCCCCTGGCGCTCCGCCTCGTCGATCATGTTGAGGCAGATGCGGTCTTACACGCTGCCGCCGGGATTGAAATACTCCACCTTGGCGTAAATCGTCGCCCCGCCTTCGGGGGACAAACGGTTCAAGCGAACCAGCGGCGTATTGCCGATCAGGTGCGTGATGTCTTTGTGGGAGGTCACAGTCATCGGCCGCCTCCCATGTAAAAGAGAAATTCCAAACTATCGCCGTCTTTCACGGAGGTGCTCCCCAAGTGGTCCCGTTCCAGCATCGTGCTGTTGAGCTCCACGGCCACCATATGAGGGTCGATATTCTTAGCCTTGAGGAGGTCCAGGACGGTGGCGCCCTGCACTTCCTCCGATTTCCCGTTGATTTTCACCTGCATGCAATGGCTCCCGAACCGAAAAGCGCGACGACGAAGTTGTAAACGCTAACAAACTCGCCAAGCCCTTGTCAAGGAGACTGCCTTGACTTTCAACGGGTTTCCCCTACAGTATGCCCCGTTTTGTGGCCGTGTGAGACACAGGTGCGGGAAAGGATTCACCCAGGGAGATATCGCGCTGCATGTGGAAGCAAAATTTCTTGTTTCGACACAACGAAGCGGTGCCGCTGAAAGAGTCGGAGAACGAGCTGTTTCACGATACGGATCCGGCGTTGGACAGCGCCGGCCTCAAGCTCGAAAAGTTTCTGTCCGTCTGGGTGCAGGGAGACGGGGACGAGGCGCCCGAGTCCTATACGAACATCTATGTCCGAACTGCGACCCTCGACTTCAATAAAAAAGCTGGCTTCCTCCAGCCGCTCCAGGGGCGGTCGCACCAGATCAAGCAAATGCTGACCCCCGGCCAGAAGACGTTCCTCAGGGAGTGGCTGCAGAAGACCTCGCCGCAAGCCTGGGAATCGTCCGAAGACCACTTCCGCGACCTCTTCGAAGATTGACCTCATGGTCTCCTGTCTTGTCCGGCCTGCGATTCCGGTTCTGCTGCTGGCCCTGCTGGCTATGGTAGCGGATCTCACGGTCCTTGCGTCGCCCATGGCCGAGGCGGCGACGATCGAACTCTATTATGCGCCGGAAGATTTGCCGGGCGACCGGCTCGTGGCCCTCTACGGCAGGGCCACGCGATACATTTACCTGGCTGTGTATGGGTTCACCTTTCCACCGATCGTCCAGGCCCTGGTGACGGCCAAGAAGCGCGGGGTGGATGTGCGCGTGATCTCTGACCGGGAGAAGCTCAAGGACCCCAAACAGCGGTCGGCCTTGGAGACGCTCCGGCTGGCTGGCATTCCCATCAAGGTCAACCGGCACGACGGACTCATGCACCTGAAGCAAGCCGTGATCGACGACGAGGTCAGCACCTCCGGCTCAATGAATCAAACCACGAGCGGCCACCGGTACAACGACGAACGGCTGGACGTGATCCACGATCCCGCTGCCACCGGCAAGGCGCGCGACAAGTTCCTGTCCATGTGGAAAGACTCGGAACGGTATCAGGATTGGCGATGAGCGAACGGGCGGATGTGCGGGCGGATGTGGTGGTGGTCGGCGCAGGCGGAGGCGGGGCGGTGCTGGGCCTGGCGCTGGCGCAGAAGGGCGTGAAGGCGCTGGTGCTGGAGCAGGCGCCTGGCCCGCCCGGAGGCTTGCGCGGGGAGATTCTGCAACCCAACGGGCAACAGATCCTGGATCGCCTGGGATTGCTCGACAAGTTGCCCCAGAACGCCACCAGGCCGGTGCGGTTCTTTCATTTTTATCGGGCAGGCGGAACGCGCCTCTGCACGGTGGACTACGATCTGCTCCCTCCTCCCTACAACCGCGCGATCGTGACGTTGCCGAACGTGGCCCATCATGCGATTTTGAATGAATTGGAATCGCGCGCGCCGGGGACCCTTCGCTATGGAGCCACAGTCAAAAAACTGTTGCGCGACGGGGAACGGGTGGTTGGCGTGGAGGCGGAGTGCGACGGCCGGCCTCTGACCGTCTCGGCCAAGCTGGTGGTGGGAGCGGATGGGGCCCTGTCGAAGGTGCGCTCAGCCTTGGGCATCGCCGCCAAGCTGCACTTGTACCCGGAGGGTTATCTCATTGCCATTCTGGAGCGGCCCAAGGACATGGACGAGGCTCGTTATTTCGTGGGGAAACGGACGATCCTCGGGGCCTTTCCCGCGGCGGGCGATAAGGCCTATCTCTTCTACATGATTCCAGCCGGGTCCATGCAGCAGGTGAAAGAGGCGGGCGTGGAGGCCTTGCGCCGGCGATGGCTGGCCATCGATCCGACCTTGGCGCCGATGGCCGAGAGTCTGGTGGATTGGAACCAGACGGCCTACATGCCGACAGGTCGGGTGAAGGCCAAGACCTGGGTGGCCGATGGGGCGGTGCTGATCGGCGACGCGGCCCATGCGATCAATCCCCATGCCTCGCAAGGCCGGATGCAAGCCATGGTGGACGCGATGGCCCTGGCCGATCTCGTGCCGCGTTGGCTGGAGCGAAACGACTGGTCCGCCTCGACCCTGGCCGAGTACGAATTGGCCCGCCGGCCACAAGTGGACATGCTGCAAAAGTTGGCGGACGAGCAGGTCCTGTTCTGGAACACGGGCAATCCTGTGCTGGCCTATTTGCGCGACCGGGTGTTCAAGGGCATGGATCGCAACAAGCGGTTGGGCTATCGAGTGCTGGAGACGACAGCCGGGTTTCGATCGAAGCCGCCGTTTGGATTGCTGGATCGTTTGATGATTGCCGGGTTCTTGCCCGATCCCCATGCGGATCGGCTGCCGGCCGAAGCAGTGGAAAAGGGGGCGTAGGTACGACATGAGTCAGGATTCAACGGAAGGCATTCCCAAACAGTTGCCATCGGAGGTGCGCCAGACGCTCCGATCCTATCTCGCGGAGGTGACGCAGCTCTTTGGCCAGGCTTTGGATGCGGTGATCCTCTATGGCAGCGCCGCGGG
This sequence comes from Nitrospiraceae bacterium, assembly GCA_046091085.1. Classification (GTDB taxonomy): domain Bacteria; phylum Nitrospirota; class Nitrospiria; order Nitrospirales; family Nitrospiraceae; genus SYGV01. The sequence goes on along the minus strand of JBJTAZ010000159.1, from coordinate 1,324 downwards.
AAGCGAGTTCCTTCCGGAACGGTCCAACCTGAACCTCCTCATTCTGTTGGCGAAGCCGGAGACGGAACGGCTGGCGCAATATGCCAAGGCTCACAAACGCTGGAGCAAAGAGCGTATCGTCGTGCCGCTGTTTCTGACGTGGCAGGAGTTGCAAGCCTCGTCAGCCCTGTTCCCGCTCGAATATCTGGAAATGAAGGACCAGCACGTGTTGCTCGCTGGTCGCGACCCATTGCCTGCGTTGCACATTGATCAGCGCAATCTGCGCCTGCAATGCGAGCAAGAGATCAGAGGCAATCTCCTCCGGCTGCGGCAACGGTTCGTGGAAGGAGGGGGCAAGCAAGAGGCCATCTTGATCCTCCTGCCCCTGTCGTTCACGTCGCTCTTGCCCAGTCTGCGCGGTCTCTTGCGGGTCAAGGGTGTCTCCGTGCCGGCGACGTGCGACGGGCTCTTCGATCAACTTCAATCACTATTGGGGATAGACCCGGCTGGCTTTCGCGAAGTGCTGAGTCTGAAGCGAGGACAGAGCACGCCCGGACCGCTGGAAGTGCCCAGGCTCTTCGACCGCTACGTCGCTTCGCTGGAAGGATTGATTCAACGGGTGGAACAACTGAAGGCGGAAGGGAAATTGTGAGCGCTGCTGCCGCGACATGGCTGCTGGCGCTGGCACTGGTCCTGCCCTCCGGTCCCGCGCTCGCCTTGCCGGGGGAAAAGACCCCACTGCCCGGACCGTTGGGCTACGTCAGCGACCATGCGGGAGTCATCGGGACCGAGTGGAAGGCCAACATCCGATCCGTCTGTCAGGACCTCGAGCGCAAGACCGGCGTGGAGATGGTCATTGTCACGGTCCAGACGATCAAGCCCTACAAGACGGCCAACGACTATGCGGAGGCCCTCTACCAACGGTGGGGGATCGGGACGGCGCAGAAGGGCCATGGGGTGCTGGTGCTGGCGGCGGTGGAGGAGAGACAGGCGGCCGTCACTATGGGACGGCGCTTGTTGGGGGTCATCACGCCGACGGTGTTGGAGCAGGTCAGCACCCAGTATATCGAGCCCTCGTTCCGGAAGGGGCAATTCGAGGAAGGACTGTATCGGACTTCAGTTGCACTGGCTGCAGCAACGCAGGAGATCCGGGTCGGCGATCCGCCGCGCTCGCACCTCAAGGGCCTGGGTATCTTTCTGACCCTCTTCACCGGCTTTGGCGCGCTGGCCTTTCTCTGGTGGATCAGTCGGCCGGACTTGCGCCATCCCTTCGGCCGCCTCCGGCGCGGCGAATATTGGGGCAGCGGTCAGGGCGGCTTCGGCGGCAACTTCGGCGGATTCGGCG
>JBJTAZ010000158.1:0-4781 GCA_046091085.1 Nitrospiraceae bacterium | reverse complement strand
GCTCGGGCACGGCGTCTGAAAGGATGAGAGTGCGGGAAGCGGCCGGCGTCCGCGTCTGCACGTATCCGTCAGAATTCGGCGCGGCGGTCAAGCTGGCCTTGGGCGGATAAGGTCTCCTGAACACCCTCCCTTCTCCCGCAGCGTCTTGACCGCATTGGAGGCAGACATGCCTGGCATCATGCGGAGACAAGCCACGATTCTAGCCGTTATCGCGGTGTTCGTCACCGGGCTGGTCTGGCAGAGCGATCAGCAGGCCGCGCAAGGCAGCGCGCCGACTGGCAACATCTTCGGCGATGGCCTGGTCACCTCCGATTCGACCTACATCGGGCCTGCCGACATCACGCAGCAACTACCGGTCGCGCTGTTCCTGCAACGGAACGAGAGCGCGCTCGATGCCTATCTCCAGCAGGTCGCCGATCCCGCGTCTGCCAACCACCGCCGGTTCCTGAGCGCCTCGGCCATCAAGAGCCGCTTCGGTCCGACCAGCGAGACCCAGCAGCAGGTCCTGCGCTTCATGCAGGGACGCGGAGCGACGCTGACGATCGATACTGCAGGCATCTTTGCCCATGGCCAGGTCGCCGTCGGAACCCTGGCACAGATATTCAACACGACGTTCAGCCAGTATTCCCGGAGCGGGCAGACCTTCGTCGCGCCGACCATCCCGCCCACGTTGCCGGCTGGGTTGCAGGGGGCGGTGACCCATGTACTGGGCCTGAGCACCGAGCCGTCTCTGCTCCGGACGGGTAAGAGCGTCGTCGGCCAGAACGGTTCGCCGACGGCTTCGGGTGCCCGCACGGGCTGCGCCAGCGCGCTCGCGAAGAGCGGCTTCACACCCAGCCAGATCCGAACGGCCTATGGGATTGACACCCTGAGAAACGCCGGGCTGCAGGGGCAGGGGATCTACATGGCGCTGGTGGAAGAAAGCGGGTTTTTGCAATCGAACATCGACCAATTCGTGTCCTGCTTCGGCATCGCCAACGCCGTGACCCCGCAGGTCGTCACGGTCGGCCGGGCGCCGACGGCCTTGAGCGACGAGCCGCATCTGGACATTGAAGTCATTCTGAGCGTTGCGCCGCAAATCTCCGGCCTATACGTGTTCCAGAGTCAACTCAATTCGAACGCCGACTGGGCGCGCTTGTACGCCGGCCCCCTGAACACTGCCAATACGGGAGGCAACCAGGTTACGATCCTCTCCTCCAGCCTCGGCAAGTGCGAGCTGCATTGGACGCGGGCAGGCATAGACGCGATGGAAAAAGTGCTCAAGAGCCTGGCCGTGGCTGGGGTCAGCGTGTTTACCTCGGCGGGGGACAGCGGCTCCTCCGACTGTTATCACTCGGACGGGGTCACGAAAACGAAGACGACCGGCTACCCGGCGACCTCCGCCTATGTAACGGCGGTGGGTGGCACGAATCTCGCGCTCAGCAAGGCGAATACGATTGCCGGGGCCGGCGTGTGGAACGAAAGTCTGTGGCCGAGCCCCTACAGCAAAGTCGGAAGCGGCGGAGGCGGGGGCGTGAGCACCATGGTCTCGCGCCCTTCATGGCAGACCGGCACAGACCAGCCCGGCACCGATCGAACCGTGCCCGATGTCGTCATGTTCGCGGATCAGAACCCTGGATATGTGATCTACGGGGTGGATAAGAAAGATCCTTCGACCAACAAGTGGTTTGACGACGGAGGGACCAGCGCCGCCACGCCGCTGTTTGCGAGCGGCACGGCCCTGCTCCACCAAAAAGCTGCCCAACAGAACACCGTTTTGGATCTCGGCTATATCTGGATCTACCGGCTGGCCAATAATTCGGCCAACTACCAATCGGCCTTCTACGATATCACCGTCGGCAATAACGACATCTTCTACGTGGGCTGCTGCGATGCCGGCGTCGGCTACGACATGGCTAGCGGCTGGGGCTCGGTCAACTTTTCCGTGCTCGCGACGCTGTTGACGGGTTTGTGAATCCCGGCGGCGTCGGCTCCCTTCGGTTGGCGTCTGTTGGGATACCGGCGCACGTATTCCCTTTCATCGATCCTACCAACGTGCTATACTTCCCACACCCACGAGGAAGTTTCCCTCAACTATCTGCCTTTCAGGGCCGGCGCAGATAGGACCGTACGGTCTTTTCCACCTGGGCTCGTCGACATCTTTCTCACCGCGCGCCGGGAAAGAGCCATTACGCTAGATTCCCAACCAGCGTCCCTCTCTCTGCCCAGAATTGGGCAGCCTGACTTGCACAGCCGGGTCACCAGCCCGGAAAGGATATCCCTATGCTCGTATTCCTGATCCACGTCCGTGACCCCCAGTTCTACGCCTTGCCGGCCAAGACCCGCGCCAAGAACGGACGTATTCGGGTCATGGGATTCCCTCCCATCGGGATCATGTCGTTGTCCTCGGTGCTCAAGCGCGCCGGCCATGAATGCGTGATGTTCGACCAGGCTAATCCGGACACGCCGAACGACGTGATCCTCGAGGCCATCAAGAAACAACAGCCGGCCCTCATCGGCCTGAGTTTTCTCAGCACGACCAGCTATCCCTATGCCAAGATCCTTGCGCGTCAGATTCGGTCCGCCGACCAGAAGGTGAAGCTGGCCTTCGGCGGCGTGTTTGCCAGCCTGAACGCCTCGCTCGTCAAGCTGCAATGTCCGGAAGTGGACTTCGTGTGCCGCGGCGACGGCGAGCAGCTCATCCTCGACCTCCTCGAACGTCTGGATGATCCGCAGGAAGTCGGGGGGCTGACCTGGGCCAAGGACGGTCGGGTCGTCAGCAATGCCAACCGCACCATGGAGCGCGATCTCGATCAATGGCCCTTCCCTGACCGGGAGAGCCTGGAGTTGGACTTCGTCGAATCCATGCCGCTCGACGTACCGGCGGTGCTGTCCATGGAGCGGTTCACGACCATGCAAACGTCGCGCGGCTGTCCCTGGCCCTGCGTGTTCTGCGACATTCCGATCTTCAACGAAGGCAAGTGGCGGTCCCGGAGCCCGCAGCACGTCACGGAGGAATTCAAGCACCTCCAGGCGCAGGGCTACGGGTCGGTCTATTTCGTGGACGACCATTTCCTCCTGCAGCCCAAGCGCATCGAGGCGATTTGCCAAGGCGTCGTGGATAACGGCATCACCATCCAATGGGGCTGCGAAGGACGGGTGGACTCGGTCGCCCAGCATCTGTTCCCGGCCATGGCCAAGGCCCATTGCCGCACCCTCATGTTCGGCATCGAGAGCGGGAGCCAGTCGATCCTCGACCGGCTGAAAAAAGAGCAGACGCTCAAAGAGGTCGAGACCGCGGTGGTCAACGCCAAGCAGGCCGGCATCGAGATCGTGCACGGGTTCTTCACGGTCGGCAACCCGGACGAGACGGTGGCGGATATGCAGGCCACGTTCGACTTGGCGTCGAAGCTGCCCCTGGACACGTTCGGGTTCAACCGGCTCTGCGTCTATCGCGGCACGCCGCTCTGGCAGGAGTATGTGAAGCGTGGATTGGTCAGCGAGCAGACGGATTGGTACAAGTATTTCAAATGTTCGGAGATCGATCCCACCTGCCTGCCGGGTCCGGTGATCAATGAGGTGCGCCAGGCCGGGTTGCGCAGGCTGTTCATCTACAAAGTGCTGCACTATCCGGTGCAAACCTTCCGGCTGCTCCGCCGGTTCTTGCGGTTCATGCCGGTGCGCGACGTGGTCTATCTCCTCGTCAAGCCGTTCCTCGGGCAGAAGAAAGGCGCGACCAAGGCCGAAGTCCTGTCTCGCGCCGTCGAGCATGGCGCCATGAAGGACCAGGCGGCCAACTTTACGCAGCTCACGGACGAGGTGCTGGAGAAGGTGTTGCAAGAGTCGATAGCCGAACGGCTTCGCATTCAGCGGGAGGCGGAAGGCTCGCGGGAATTGCCCATAGTGTCGGCCCGGTAGGCGTCGGGTCCGTCAGACCGACACGCCCCACAGGGTTTTCGCGGCCATCCCGATCGCGTAGGTCACGCTGACCGCCACGGTGATGATGACCAGGTTCATCAGGATGCGCCGTTTGATGTCCATGCCGGAGAGGAAGGCCAGCAGGGTGGAGATCGCGACGACCATGCACCCGGATGTGATCAGCGATGCCAGAGCATCCTTCGCTCCGAACAGGACCGGCAGCACCGGCACCAGCGCTCCCACGATATAGGCTCCGCCCACGAAGCAGGCGGAGGCCAGGGGTTGCTCTTCCATCTCGGACGCCCCGGTCTCCTCTCCCAGAAATGTCTTCTTGTCGAATTCCGTCGTTTTGACTTCCTTCTCCGAATTCAGGGCCGCATAGGAACCAGCCGCCATGGACAGGGCTCCGGCCACGGCCGTGGTCAGGGCGGCGATCAGGACGGTCGCCGCATCGCCGAAGGCCCCGAAGAACCCGCTGACCGCGCCAAGAATCTCCACCAAGCCGTCGTTCAGGCCCAGGAAAATGTTGCGGATCTTCTCCGGATTGATTTTCCGCTCCGTTAGCCGCGTGACCAGGACATCCTCGTGCTTGAACTCGTCCAGCAAGATGCCTTCGAGCGCGTGCCCCAGCGGCTGGCCTTTGTAGCTCTTCCAAAGCGACAGGTACTTCCTCACCCCATAGACTTCGATCGCTTCCAGCGCCAGATGCACGGCCGTGGCCCCGAAGAGGCGGCAGGCCAGGAGAATCAGTCGCAGCTTGAGACGCCGTCCGACATCGAGGGTGGTGAGCGTGCTGTCGAAGAATTTCTGCCAGAAGGCCAGGTGCTGGGCCTCGACCAGGATCAACTCGTCCAGAACCTGCTGCGTGTCCAGCTTCGTGATAC
>JBJTAZ010000157.1:0-6744 GCA_046091085.1 Nitrospiraceae bacterium | reverse complement strand
TGATACAGCAAGAACTGCAGAAAGCAGATTTGTTGATCGGTGCTGTCTTGATCCCCGGCGCCAAGGCACCGCGCTTGGTGACGCGGAAAGACTTGAAGCTTATGAAACCGGGGAGCGTGATCGTGGACGTGGCGGTGGACCAAGGCGGCTGCGTGGAGACGACCCGGCCGACCAGCCATTCCGATCCCGTGTATCGCGCCGAGGGGGTGTTGCACTATTGCGTGCCGAACATGCCTGGCATCGTGCCGAGGACCTCGACTTTGGCCTTGACCAACGCGACGCTTCCCTTTATAGTTCGCCTGGCCTCGGCGGGACTTGAGCCGGCCATGCGCGCGGATCCAGGTTTTGCCCGCGGTATCAATGTTGCGCAGGGTAAGGTAAGATGTCGGGCGGTGGCCGAAGCCCATGGGATGGCCTGGGCTCAGCCGGTTTGAGGAACGCAGGCCAAACGGAATTCGGATCGGGGCGTAGCGCAGCCCGGTAGCGCACCGCGTTCGGGACGCGGGAGTCGGAGGTTCAAATCCTCTCGCCCCGACCATACCAAACTTCGTTTGAACCGCTCGCCTTTAAATTTGAGGCGAGCGGGGAGTCACCTCCAGTAAATCTGAAGCGTATTTCTCGTGCATCCTACTCCTGCCGTGAACGTTCGTTCCGTCTCTCTCCCGATGGACTGCTTTCGTTACGCCATAGACTTGTGGTTCCGCCGAGGGAGTTATTCTCCATGTCCACCGACACTCGCGTTCGCGCCGTGATTGTGGTGAGCGGTTTGGTGCAAGGCGTCGGCTATCGCGCGTTTGTCCGAGGGGAAGCCGTCAGGCTCGGATTGGCGGGCGGCGTGCAGAACCTCGATGACGGACGGGTCGAGGCCGAGGTCGAAGGCGACCGAATGACAGTGGACGCCTTCATGGGGGCGTTGCGGACTGGGCCCCGCTTGGCGCGAGTGGAGGCTTTCCAAGTGACGTGGGCCCCGCCTGCGGGCCTGGATGACGGATTCGAGATTCGGTATTGACTGACGAATATCTAGGGAGCAGAGGAGCCCGCGATGGACTACAAGAAACTGATTCGTGAAGTGCCCAATTTCCCCAAGCCCGGGATTCTGTTTTACGACATCACGACGCTGTTGAAGGACGCCCAGGCATTTCGAGCGGTGCAGGATGAGTTGACGGCCCGGTATCGCAACCAGGGCATTTCGAAGATCGTCGGCATCGAGTCCCGAGGATTTATCCTGGGGAGCCCGTTGGCGTACCAGATCGGCGCCGGGTTCGTCCCGGTGCGCAAGCCGGGCAAGTTGCCGGCGGACACTTATGAAGTCAAATACAACCTGGAATATGGGTCCAACTCGCTGGCCATTCATCGCGATGCGATTGCGATGGGCGAGCGGGAGCTTGTGGTGGATGAAGTGCTGGCCACCGGCGGGACGGCTGCCGCCACGATTAATCTGATCCGCCAACTCGGCGGAACCATCGTGGGCATGGTGGTGCTGGTGGAACTGACCGATCTCAAGGGCCGGGAGAAGCTGGACGGCTGTCCGGTGCATGCCCTGATCACGTACCCGTAGCCGAACTGATTTGTGGTATCGCGTGTGACGCGGCGATGCTTTCCGGCTGTACGAGCCGGGTCGACGGTCTTGTCAAACCGCCGGGGCCGTGGTTAGAATACGCCGCTTTTTTCTAGCCGAGATCCCAAGGGAGGGACGTGCTGACTATGCCTACGAAGGGGACGATCAAGAAGAAGCCCGCAAGCAAAGGGCCGAAGGCCCCCAGGCCGGCGGCCAAGCAATCCGTCGCGAAGCCGAAAGGCGGAAAGCCTGCCGGGGTGCGATCGATCGCGGCGGCGTCCGATGGCGCCCGAGCGGGCGCGGTGCCGAAGGAATCGCCGAAGGCTAAATCGAAATATCACGGCAGGCGGGACGCGCTGCATCGCATGTTGATGGCGAAGCGGCAGGAAGTGATGAAAGAAATCGGAACCTCGCTGGGCCAATCCTTGACCGACGACCAACAGCGCCGTCTGGAGTCGGCGATGGATGTCGGAGATCAGGCCTTGATGGATTTGGAGCGCGAGATGGGGATCTCGCTCATGGAAATGCGGAATCGGCGGCGGCAGTTGATCGACGAAGCCCTGGTCCGGCTGGACGATGGCACGTACGGAGTCTGTGCCGAATGCGGGGTGGAAATCAGCGAAAAGCGGCTGGCCGCGGTGCCGTTCGCCAAGCTCTGCGTCGAGTGCCAATCCCAGCAGGAATTGATGGAGAAGATTGAAAAGGGCGAAGAACGTGATTGAGGCGGGTGGCCGGTAAAGTATGAAGGCCGTGGTGTTGGCCAGCGGGGGGCTCGACTCCACGGTCACTGCCGCGGTGGCCAAGCGGGATGGCTGCGACCTGTATTTGCTGACGATCGCGTATGGGCAGCGGCATCGGATCGAAGTCGAGAGGGCGCGGCATATTGGCGTGGCATTGGGCGTCGCCGGCCACTTGGTGCTGGAGCTGGATCTCCGCGCGATCGGCGGTTCGGCGCTGACCGGCGAACAGGCGGTGCCCAAGAATCGGTCCGGCGCTGAACGCGCGGCGGGTATTCCCGTGACCTATGTGCCGGCGCGCAATACGATTTTTCTGTCGCTGGCGCTGGCCTATGCCGAAACGCAGAAGGCCGCGTGGATCTATTTCGGCGCCAATGTCGTGGACTATTCCGGCTATCCGGATTGCCGGCCCGAGTACCTGCGGGCGTTCGAAGAGGTTGCGCGCTTGGGCACCAAGGCCGGGGTGGCCGGGGTCGCGATCGGCATCAGGGCGCCGTTGCTCCACATGACGAAGGCCGACATCATTCGCCAGGGGCTGGCGGTGGGCGCGCCGCTGCACCTGACCCACAGTTGCTACGATCCCGCATCGGAGGGCGCGGCCTGCGGCCGGTGCGACAGTTGCCGCATCCGCTTGGAAGGGTTCAAGGAGGCCGGGATCGTTGATCCGGTCGCCTATGCCGGCACCATAAGCTGAACGGAGTCCTATGTCGCCGGAAGAATTTTTCATGTATTTGACGATCGGGCTGATCGTGCTGGTGCCGGTGTCGGCCAGACTCTATCGCTATTTCACCGCCGGTCGGGTGACCCGGATGCTTCGGGAAGAATTCGGCAAGGAGTCCAAGGCCGGGGAGCCGCCCCAGCCGGGAAGCGGAAATATTACGAAAGGGTAGCTGTATGGCCGGCCAACTCGGTATGGCGCTAAAATATGCCTGTGTGAGTCTTGTGCTGTTGTCCGCGACGCAGAGCGTCTGGGCGAAGTCGGACGCGCCGGCGGTTCCGGCGGAGTTCGGTAAAGGCGAAACCAAGTTCAAGGCCAACTGCGCTCGCTGCCATGGGGATCGTGGCGTGGGGACCACCCAAGGGCCGCCGCTGGTGCACAAGATCTACGAGCCCAATCATCACGGCGATATGGCTTTCCAACGGGCAGCGGCCAACGGCGTCCGCGCCCACCAGTGGCAGTTCGGCGACATGCCCAAAATCGAAGGGGTCAGCGCCGACGATGTGGAGCAGATCGTCAAGTATGTCCGCTGGCTCCAGCGCCAAGCGGGCATCATGTAGGCCCGCCTCCCTCGCGCCCGTCAATCCGTCTCGTTCCTCCCCCATACCTGCATTTGACATCTGGGACCGGTCGAGGGCCATGCGGATCGCTTCCGTATGGGCGATGTTTTTCACCTCGGTCAGGCTGACCGGATCGTGATAGGTGTAGCGGGAGTCTCCCACGATCTCGATCCGCTCGGTTGGCGCTGGCTGCGCCAGGCCCTGCCAGGTCAAGCCCAGGCCAGCGCCCGGCGCAAGGATCCCCGCTATGATCGGCAGTCTGCTCGGGGTGCGGTTCAGCCACATGAGGATGTCCCTCCGGGACGCTAGCGTACAGTCTGGAGAACGGTGATCGAGGCGTTCGCCATGGTTTGCAAGCTGAACGTGGTCGTCGTTATGGTACGGTCGCCGGGAATTCTGTCAAACGGCGCTCAGTGGTCGAGCAACAGTCCGGCCATGGCCGCCAAGCCCCCAGCCAGGGAGAGGAGAAAGCCGATGCCGCCGAGGAAGAACCAGGGTTTGATCCCGGCCAACTCCTCTTGCGTCAGGTGCGGATGCAGATCGACGGGGGACCACCACCAGCGGGCCGGCATCACGATCTTTTTCGACAGGAAACGGTAGAGCACCACGTGGTACCAGAAGCCGGTCGGTATGCCGGAGACGAGGCCGAGCAGCAGGGTCCAGAGGCCCACGGCCGTCATGAGGTGAGGCGTCAAGAGAGTGGCTGCCAAGCCGAGCAGTCCGACGGTCAGCAGGGCCAGGAAGACCAACGCGATCTCAGGCATGGAGAAATTGTACACGATCGCCGCAGGTAGAGCTACGAGAGAGTGGGGCGGGGCGGGTTACCGTGGCCTTCCTCGCGCTGGAGCCGGCTCGTATTGGTATCGAGATCGCCGCCCAGTGGATATTCATGAATAATCCGGGCTAGACTCCTATACGTGAGCGACCACGAGACACAGCAAGGGCTGGATGCGCTGGCGTCCCGGTGCGGGATTGCGGCGGACTATTATGACAATTGGGGCCGCCGCCACCTGACGTCCGAGCGGACCAAGCGGGCCGTGCTGGCCGCCATGGGCTATGAGCTGGACCGGCCGGAGGCCATACGGGCTGCGGTGCTGGCCTGGGACGAGGCGCCATGGCGCCAACCCTGCGAGCCGGTCTTGGTTCGCCGGATCGATCAACCGTTAGGCTCCTGGTCCTTTTCCGTTCCGGTGGAAGAAGAGGCAGAACGAGCGCTGTGCATCGAGTGGGAGATTCTGGACGAATCCGGCCGTCTCCAACACAAAGGCGAGGCTGGGCCAGGCTTGGTTCCGATAGACAGCCGAGTGCTCGATGGTCGTCGCCACGCTCGGTATGAGGTGCCGGTCCCCTCAGGATTGGACTGCGGCTACTACGACCTGACGGCCCATGCCAAGGCCAGTGACGGCGGCGTGCGGGGCATGATGCGGTTGATCCTGGTCCCATCCCGTTGCTATCTCCCTCCGTCGTTTCAAGCGGGGGGCCGGATCTGGGGGGTGAGGCGGCAGCGATATGCGCTCCGGTCGTCCCGCAACTGGGGCATCGGGGATTTCGGGGATCTGGCAGAGATCGTCGAGCGGGCCGCAACAGACCTTGGCGTTGGAGTCGTGGGCCTCAATCCTTTGCACGCCTTGAAGAACGAGAAGCCCTATCACATCAGTCCCTATTCGCCGGACAGTCGCCTGTTCCTCAATGTCCTCTATGTGGCCGTCGAGCAGGTGCCGGAGCTGGCCGAGTCGGAGCCGGCCAGGCGGTTGATCGAGGCCCAGGCGTTCCAATGTTCCCTGACGTCACTTCGGGCAAGCGACTTGGTGGACTATGACCGGGTCTATGCCGCAAAAATGGCCGTGCTAGAGGCGCTCTTCGAAACCTTTTACGACCGGCATCTCTGCGGACAGGGAGAGCAGCCGGCCACCGAACGGGGGCAAGCCTTTTGGGACTATGTGCGGCTGGCAGGGGAGCCACTCGATCGATTTGCTCTGTTTCAATCCCTTTCTGAAGAGATGCGTCGGCGGCATCCGGATATCTGGGAATGGAAGGACTGGCCGGCACCGTACCGCAATTCCCTCTCGCCGGAGGTGGTCTCGTTCCGGAAGACGCAGGCCAAGCGGGTGCGGTTCCATCAATACCTGCAATGGATTGCCGACGAACAGATCGCCGCCGTCGCGCAACGGACCAAAACGCTGGGTATGCCGTTGGGGCTCTACCACGACTTGGCGCTCGGCAGCAGCCGATCGGGTAGCGACGCCTGGGTGTTTCAAGACGTCCTCGCCCTGACAGTGGACAGCGGGTGCCCTCCCGATGCCTTCGCGTTGGAGGGGCAGAACTGGGGCTTCCCGCCGATGGATCCGCACCGGCTGAAGGCGAGCCGGTACCGCCTCTTCGTCGAGCTGTTGCGGAGCAACCTGGCGAACGGGGGTGCGCTCCGATTGGACCATGTCATGGGCCTCTTCCGCCTCTTCTGGATTCCGCAGGGGCTTCCGGCATCGGAAGGCACCTACGTTGCCTATCCGTTCGAGGATCTGCTGGGCATTCTGGCGCTCGAGAGCATGAGGCATCGGGTGATGATCGTCGGGGAGGACTTAGGCACGGTCCCCGATGAAGTCCGCGCCAGCTTGGCGGCAGCCGGCGTCTTGTCCTATCGCGTGCTCTATTTTGAGCGGCAGGCCGACGGCCGTTGGAAGGATCCGTCGGCCTATCCGAATCAGGCCGTGGCGGTGGTGACGACCCATGACCTGCCGACTCTGGCCGGGTATTGGAGCGGACAGGACTTGGAGATCAGGCGGGGCCTGGGCTTGCTGCCGGACGAGCGGACATGGCGGCAGGCGCAGGAGGAGCGGGAGCAGGATGGCCGGCGCTTGCTGGATGCCTTGCAGGCTGAGGGGCTCTGGCCCGAGCAGGATCGAACCGGACCGCTTCCGCCCATGACGGAGGCGTTGGCCAGCGCGATGCATCTGTTTCTGGCGCGTACGCCCTGCTGGGTGGTGTTGACGGCCTTGGACGACGTAGTCGGCGAGCGGCTGCAAACGAATGTGCCGGGCACGCTGGACGAGTACCCCAACTGGTCGCGGAAGCTGACACTGCCGCTCGACACATGGCGGGAACTGCCGGCCCTGGCGCGGTTGGCCGATGCATTCAAGCAAGCCGGACGAGCCTCGGTGCGATGATGACGAT
>JBJTAZ010000156.1:0-3030 GCA_046091085.1 Nitrospiraceae bacterium | reverse complement strand
ATTATGTCCAAGCCAACTACCACTTCCTGCCCGACTTCCTGAAGAAGCTGGCTCCGGCGCACTTCACGGACGCCTCGACCTTTACCGCCGTCGTGCGTTGGGAGGCGATCGACACGGACACGACCGACATCACGAGGAACTATTGCCTGTCCGGCGCGGCCCCTGCCGCCAATTGCCCCGGCAATGCCAGGGAACTTCAGCGGTTGACGATCGGCTTGAACTTCCGGCCGATCGAGGACACGGTATTCAAGCTTGACTACCAGTGGAACAGTCAGCTGAATACGAGCATCAACAACAACGCGACCAACCTCCCGACCGGCACCGCCCGGGGCAACAGGGTGGACGGGAATGGAATCATGGCCATGGCGGCCACGTATTTCTAGAGGGTCAGGGGAACGTCCCGGCCGGCACCTAGCCGGGACGTTCCGCCTACACGGATTGTCATGATGAATGTTCGGACCGTCTTCCTGCTTCTTGTCGCAGCGCTGGCTTCCGGCTGCGCCTCAATGGCGGGCCTCCAAGAGCACTATCTTGTGTGTCCGTACGATACTCTGTGGGATGTGTCCCTGGAAACTCTGAAGGAACGCCCCATCGTCACCAAAGACAAGGCCAAGGGATTTATCGAGACCGACTGGACCGATGTGCCCGTGGCCCGAACGTACGGCGTGTTGGGGCGAGATATCGCCAATGCCAGAGACCGGTCGAAGGTGTCGGTCACGCTCCGCAAGATGGACGACGTGACCAAGGTCAGTCTGGCCGAGGTTCGCGAACGGTGGAAATTCCGTGGCGGCTCCCGCCTGTACGGATGGGATCAGGCCGAGCCGTCCGACGAAGACATCGCCAGACTCATGCAACGTCTCACCAAAACGCTGAAGGAGCGCGGATGCACGCTCGCGTGAGAGGGTGTTTTCTCGGGCTTGCCGCCGGACTTCTGTGCCTGTCCGCCCTGTCCCCGGCTTGGGCCGCCGAACGGATCTGGGACCACGAGCTGCGGCGGTACCTGACCGAGGAGGAAATGAGCAAGTGGGGCGAGGAGTTCATGAGTGAAGAAGAGGCCCTGAAGCTGATGCTGCCGAAGTCCGAACGGATCAGGAAAGAACACTTCGCGGTGAACCCGGATCAAAAGAGCGTGGTTGAGGCGCGCATCGGCTGGAAGTTCCCCGAGGAAGAATTCGATATCTACATTGGAGAGACCGGGAGCAAGGTTGACGGGTACGCGGTGGTCACCAACACGATCGGCAAATACAAGCACATGACCTACATGGTCGGCGTGGACCCCCTCGGCGAGGTCACGAACGTCGAGCTGCTGGTGTTCCGAGATGCTCGCGGCAGTGAGGTCAGCCGGAAGCGGTTCAACTCCCAGTACAGGGGCAAGACATGCCTCGACCCGCTCCGGATCAACAAGGACATCATCAACATATCCGGCGCAACCATGTCGGTCCGCTCCATGAGTGCCGGGGTCAAACGGGTGCTGGTTCTGATTGACGAGTTGTACCTGAAGCCAATCGGAAAGGGCAGCGACCAGGTCGCAGTTCGGCGTCAGGAGAAGGATTTCTTGGATCTGATTTTCGGACGCTGAGGAGGACCTGGACCGACATGCGCAACTTTAACGCACGTTTTCGCCTGCGCGACACCGATCGTCACATCCGGCTCATTTATACGTTGTTCCTCCTCTTCACCCTGGTGGCCTTTGTCTTCAGCTTTTACTGGGCCCACAGCATGACCAGCTTGTCTCCGCAAGGTATTGCCGACCACTACCGGGGGTCGGATGCCACCTTTGGGGAACCGATGTCTTTCCGGGAGCTGGCCGAGGTCACCCACTTTCACCTGTTCACCGTACCGGTCACCTTTATCATCCTCGTGCATGTGCTCTACCTGACAGGGGTCAGTGACCGCGCCAAAGCCTGGACGACCTGGGCGGCCTTCACCGGCGTGGGACTGGACCTTGTTTCGCCCTGGTTGATTACCTACGTCTCGCCGTTCTTTGTCCTAACGCTGCTGATGGGCGATATTTTCATGGTCATAACCTTTCTCGTAACCATGGCCGTTCCGCTCTATGAGATGTGGTTTCTGAAGCAGCCGCTCATGGCGCGAAAGAACGTTGATTGATGAACGACTAGCGTTTCACGATCGCAACACAGGCCAGCGACGCACAGTCCAGAGCCCACAGCCGCCGGGCGGTTGTGGGCTCTGCTGCTTCTACACGCCGACACAGGAGAACGAGGATGTTGCATCCACATGGCCAGCACCAGACTTTGCCGACCTGGACATCGGACCTGCTGTCCGCCATCTGCTTGGAATGTCCGCCATCGGCGGTGCTGCTGGCGCTCAGTCGGATCATCCGCCTGCACGACCCGGATATTCTGGCGCACGGCCAGCGGACGGTTCGCTACGCCACCCTGCTGGGGAAAGCGGCTGGCCTGTCCGATGCGGATGCGACCGACCTGGGTTACGCCGCCCTGCTGCACGACATCGGCACGCTCACCATTCCCTTGGAGATTCGGCACAAGCGCGGACCGCTCGCCGCGGACGAATATGCCCTCATCCAGTCTCATCCGCGCGCCGGGGCGGAGCTGCTCGAACCGATTCCTTGCCTGAGCGTGGCCTCGGTCTGGATCGCCCACCACCACGAGCGGTGGGACGGCACCGGCTATCCCTACGGCGTCAGGGGTTCGTACATTCCCTTCGCCTCGCGCATCCTGGCCATCGCCGACACGTTCGACGCCATGACGGCGGGGCACACCGGCCATCGGGCGCTGGACTGCGACTCCGCCCTCCGCCTGCTCAGGCTCATCGGCGGCTCGCAGCTTGACCCGGATTTGGTGGAGGTGTTCGTGTGCCTTGCGCCGCATCTGACGGATGAGGGAGAACGATGACCGCACATACTTTCAGCGAGTGTTGGGAGCGGGTTGCGCCACCTCCTCTCAGGGTGGAGCGCCTTCTCTCTTCCGAGGCCCCCGCCCGCCCCTGTAAGAGCCTGATGACCAGGAGCATCCCATGACGATTTTGCACTGTCCACGCTGCAGCCAA
>JBJTAZ010000155.1:0-14555 GCA_046091085.1 Nitrospiraceae bacterium | reverse complement strand
GTCCTGGGCGTGCTGGAGTTCTTCAGCCACGAGGTCCGGCAGCCGGACAACGACCTGCTGCAGATGCTGAATTCCATCGGCGCCCAGATCGGCCATGTGCTGGAGCGGCATCGCCTGGCGCAACGGGTCGGCCAGGCGAAGGCCGAGGGTCGCCGCTGAGGGGGCCTTTGCCCGAAGTGGCGGCGGAACGGTTTCGTGCTTGCGTTCCCGGAACGCCTGTGCTATGGTAACGACGCTGCCGTGTGGGGGCCTGGCATGGCGGCATCAAATTAACAAGGCCCGGAACCGATGTTGTTTTGCCCCGGGAATCTGATCGGAAGCCAGACCAAGTCGCCTTCATGTGTCGCGCCTTCGGCCCGCTCCTTCCTATCGTGCTTTTTTCTCGAGTCCAAGACAATATCAATTAGCTAGGAGGGACCCCAATGGGTTCGAAGATGTATGTGGGTGGCGTACCGTATTCCGCAACCGAGCAGCAGCTCAGCGAGCTGTTTGCGCCGCACGGCACCGTTGAATCGGCGCGCGTGATCACGGACAAGTTCACGGGTCTGTCCCGGGGGTTCGGGTTCGTGGAGATGGCGACGGATGAGGAAGCCTAGATGGCGATTGCAGCCTTGAACGCGACACAGATGGGTGGCCGGACGTTGACCGTCAATGAAGCCAAGCCGCAGGAGCCGCGCACCGGTGGCGGGGGCGGCGGGGGTCGTGGCGGATTCGGCGGCGGCGACCGCGGCGGCCGCGGCGGCCGCTGCTAACTACAGGTATCGCTCGGGGGCGCCTCGTACGAGGCGCCCCCGTTTCTCAGCCCGATAGTTGCACTGCTCAAGCCGACCATATCTTCTACAAAAGGGGCTCAGCCCAATGACGTCTTCCCCTGCTGCTGCTGTCTACGTTCCGCGCCGCGTGAGTTATGGCGCGTCGTTCCTCTTTGCGCTGGTCTGCCTCGTGGCGCTGGTCGGCGTGCCGGCCTATGGCTACTTTGTCGGCTACACCTGGGTGGACTGGGCCATGTTCGGCTTGCTCTACGTGGTGACGGGTCTGGGGATCACGGTCGGTTACCATCGGTTGCTCGCGCATCGGAGCTTTACCTGTCCCGATTGGGTGAAGGGGGCGCTGCTTGTCGCCGGCGCGTGGGCGCTGGAGAACACGGCGCTCAGGTGGGCCGGGGCGCACATCCGGCACCATGCTCACTGTGACGAGGATGAAGACCCCTACAACGCGCAACGGGGCTTCTGGTTCAGCCATTGCGGCTGGGTGGTGTTGAAAGATCCCTACCGCGATCAGGATGAAAAGTACGTGACCCGCCTCCGGCAGGACTCGGTGGTCATGTGGCAGTATCGATGGTACGTGCCGATCGTGCTGTCGGGGCTGGCGCTGCCGTTTGCCGTCGGGTATCTCTACAACGGATGGATCGGGGGCGTGGGCTGCTTTCTCTTGGCTGGCGTGGGCCGGACGTTCTTCGTGCTCAACTCCACCTTCTGCATCAATTCCGTCTGCCACCTCTGGGGCAGCCAGAAATACGGTGCAGCGGACTCCAGCCGGGATAGTTGGTGGGTGTCCCTGCTGACATTCGGCGAGGGGTACCACAACTATCACCATACGTATCAGAGCGATTACCGCAACGGGCCGCGTTGGTACAATTTCGACCCGTCCAAGTGGCTGATCTATACCTTGTCCTTGATCGGGCTCGCCTCGTCCTTACGCACCGCATCCGACGACCTTTCGTAATCCCGTCACGGGAGTCTCCAGACATGGCTCTGGGGCCGCGAGACGATACCGCCTCGGGCCCCCAAGTCTTGACCACGTCGGATTCACCTCGCCGCTTAACTGACCGCCACAGCCCGGCCGTTGCCCGTATGGGCCAGCATGAGGGCATCGCGGTCCCTGGCCGTTTCGCGGACCACGGTGGGCTTTGCCGAGGTCTGCTCCGCCTGCCGCATCTCCAGCGTGCCGCTGAACAAGACCCCTTCTTCCATGGCGACGACGGGCGCCGTGACCGAGCCGGTCAACACCGCCGGAGACAAGAACCGGACTTTTTCGCTGGCCACGATGTCGCCGGTGATCTGTCCCAGGCAGAGTACCTTGCGGGCCTGGACTTGCGCGAAGATCACGGCGCCCCGGCCGATCAGCACGGTGCCGTCGGTGATGATTTCCCCCTCCATCTTGCCGTCGATGCGGACCGTCCCGCTGTAGCGCAGGCAGCCTTTGAACTCCATGCCCCGGGCGATGGAGGCCATGACCTGACTGTCCGCCCCTTCATTGGCAAACAGGTTGGTGTCCTGATCGGCGGTGTCCTCGGTTGGGGCAAAGCCCTCTTTCTGCGGGCCGTCATTCCGGTTCCACATAAGCACGCTCCTTTCGGTTAAAAACCAAGCAATGCAATTGGCCGCAGATGGATAACGCATCAATCGTGCCATTGGGAGGAGTCCAACAAGATCGCCAGTATGCAAATAAAATTCACCAGTTAGATGGTTCGACCTATTTCGGATCGTGCGCCGACGAAGGCTGAAGGCCGTCAGAGCCTTGACAGGCAAGGGAAAAAACCATGACAGGTGGTTGAACGCCTGGCCTGGCGCGAGTTCCAGCATTTCTTGACAGAGGCCTGACGAATCCAGCAGGATGCCTCCGCTCATGCGACCCTTCCGATTATGGTTCGGCTCCGTAATGTTCCTGGCTCTTGCGGGACTGGTCGGCTGCGTGTCGGTCCAGGTCGAGCCGCTCTCTCTGGAACCATACCCACCGCGGCCGGCCGGGACGACTCCTGCGGCATTGGAAGCCGAACCGGCCCAGTCCCATGTGAACCTGGCGCGGTTTATTGCCACCAGCGATTCGGATTACGTGGATGAAGATACGTTGCGCGGAAAGATCCTCGCCGCGGCCGGCCGGTACGGCGCCGATGCTGTGGTCATGGGCAAGTACGATCTGATCGAATCCAACGGGCTGGGCCAGACCTACCAATCGACGAATGCCCCGGGGCTGGGCAATTCGCTCTTCGGCGGCATGGGGAGCGGCATGCCGTTCTTTTTCGATCCCTGGACCTACGTCCAGGCGTCGGTGGATCGGGTGGAGTATGTGCAGTATCAGTCGGGTATCGCGATCCGATACAAGGATGGGGCGACGACCGGCCTCAACTGAGGCGCCGGTCTTCGGATGGAACGGAAAGGAGCGGGTATGCGAGGGATTGTCTGCACGGGACTGGTGACGGTGGTGCTGCTGGCCGGCTGGGGCTGTGCCATGACCGCCGGGCCGCCCGAACCGGTGCATCAGGCGGATTTGGTCATGACCATGTTGGAGCGGCACCTCGGCCAATTGAACGCCAACGTCGACCGTCTGGATAAACAGATCGCCGACCTCAAGCAGGTGCCGGACACCCAAGACCCGATCTTGCGGCAGATTCGCACGCTCGACCTCGACGGCTGGCGCCTGCATCACCAGCAGTTGCTGGTCCAACGCGAGCACTTCCGATTCGCCTTGGCGCAGATCCGGCAGGTCAAGGCCCAGCCGGACGACAAGGTCCGGCTGTTGGAGCAATGGACCAAGCACGAGCAGGACTACGAGCAGGCCTTGGACGATCTGCGGCGGCAACGGCATCAGCTGGAACAGCAGCGGCATCGGGCCGAGGCGCAGGTGGTGGAGCGGAATTTGCGCTGATGCCGTGACGTTCGGTTTGCGTGCCCGCGATCTTGCGTCGGAGGGGCGACCGGGGTATTCTTATCGTCACCCAACGCGGCGATACCGTGGACGGCAGGTGATCGGGGGCACACGTGTGATTCGCTGGGACATTCGACTCATTGTCGCGCTGCGGCTCGTGGCCCTGGCGGGCCTGCTGGTATCCTGTGCGCCGCACAATCCGCTGGCGGCCAAAGTTCCGGCCCACAAGATGGAGGAGGCCAAGGCGCTGAAGGCTCCATTCGGCGAGGCCAAATCGGCGTCGCCCGACATCGTCGCCGAAGGGAAGAAGTTGTTCGAGGGGAAAGGCGCCTGCATCCATTGTCACGGGGCAGGCGGCAAAGGCGATGGGCCGGCCGGCAGCCAGCTCTATCAACATCCCGCCGCCGATTTCACCAGCTGCACAATGCACGAGTCGCGCACCGATGGAGAACTGTTCTGGGCCATGGACCACGGCGTGCCGGGTACGGCTATGGTGGACATGGTGCACAGCGGAAAGCTGACAGAGCTCGAGGCCTGGAAGATCGTGGCCTATTTGCGGAGCCTGTGCGCAGTCAAGTAACGTCCGCGGCCTGGCCGAGCCGGCGTAACCCATTCGGCAGGGAGAGAGGCTCACCGTGATCATGCGCATGTTGAAACGCCGCGGTCTCGTCATCGTGGTCTTTGGTCTCATCGCGTTCATGAGCTACGAGTGGAGCCTGCTCGTGCCGAAGGCCGACGCCATCCCGGCCTTCGCCCGCAAATACAACTTTGCCTGCAACGTCTGTCACGTGCCGGGGTTTCCGAAGCTCAACGACTTCGGCAATATATTCCGGGACCACGGCTATCAGTTGGGCACCGACGGCGATTTGCCCGAGGCCGAGAGCATCAACATGGGCTACTGGCCGGTGTCGTTGCGCACGCAAGTGGGATACCGGAGCCAAACCTATGGGCCTCCTGGCGCCAATGGCGGCGAAGTGTCCACCGGCAGTTTCGGGTTCAAGACCCTCAACTTGCTCTCCTATGGAGTGTTGGCGAAAGACATCAGCTATGGCTTGATTTACGCTCCGGCTCTGAACAGCGCCAATTACGGGAACTCGCCGACGCAAGGCGACCTGCCCAACGCCTTCGTGCGGTTCAACAATCTGCAGCGCTTTCTGGGCGGCGACGCGAACAGTTATTTGATGAATGTCAAGATCGGCAAGTACGAGGCGGAGCTGCCCTTCAGCGCGTTCCGGAACCCGACCCAGTTCAACACCCCGATCGTCATGTACAACTATCGAGCCGGGTCCCCCTATGCGTCGGCGAATTTTCCGTCCAATAGCCGCGTCAGCAACGGCTACGGCGACGCCACCATGTCGTCGCTGCAACAGGGACTGAACGGGGCGGAACTGGCCGGCATCAAGTCCACGTCGTTGACCAACGGCTATTTCCGGTACTCCTTCAACGCCTTTTCGACCACCGGCCCCTTCGGCACAACGGGGGCCGTGACATGATTTTTTACGGACACATGACCCAATCTTTCGACGGGTACGGGATCGTCAGCGGCCACCGGATCGGCATCTCCTGGTGGCACGGAGATTCTCCCACCACGGCGAACGGGTTGACGACCACGCAGGGCACGTCGGGGAACGGCAAGACCTTCGACCGGGTGGCCCTGGATGCCAGCACGACGTTCGATGGGCAGTGGAATCTCTTCGGCTCGATCATCCATGCGGTGGACAGCAAGGACCTCATCGCCAATACCGCCGGCGCAGGCCCTCGTCGGGATGCCGTGTGGAACGGCGGGTTCGCCGAGTTGGATTGGTCCCCCAACCAACTGCCGGTCTTCGGCACGCCCGGCTGGATGCTTCTGTATCGCTACGACCTGATCCGCAACGAACAGCAGGGTCTCCGCACGTTCCAGGGCAACTACAACAACGTGGACTCCCATACCTGGATGACCCGCTATTACATCCATCAATCGGCCCGCACGGACATCGCCTGGCATACGGAATACAACTGGTTCCGGACCATGGCCACGGGGACCAACGGGCGGGACACGGTCGGACAACTGTTCTTCACGGGCGTCGATTTCGCATTGTAACGATGCGCTGGCGGTTCTTACTTCTCACGGCGCTCGGCTCCTGCCTTCTCCAAGCCTGCGCCGGTCCGCAACAGGCTCGGATCGTCTGCGGCCAGTGCGAAGAAGAGGATCGGTTCGTCCGCCTGCAGGTCCGGAACGACATGCCGGGTCCGGATCGCCGTCCCTTCGCGCACCCGGCTCAGTTGAGCCAGCAGGATTGGACGCTCCTGTTGCGCAGCGTGCGCACGCAGCGCGTCGAAGAGGCCTTTCCCCTGCTGGCCTCGAAGGACGCGGCCGTCGAAGCCTTCACCGCCGACGAAACGGCCTATCTGAGCGAGACCTTCGTCCAAGCTTTCGCCAAGGCCGGTGCGGACGATTGGGTGCTCGTCGCCCTGACCCGCAAGCCGTCCCCGGACATCCGCGAGCTGACGACCGGCGCCTGCTATATCGAGGGGGAACGGCTGCACCTGCTCCTGGCCAATTACCGCTATCCGGTCACGATGCCCGGTGTGCGAAGCCTTCTCTGGGAACAGCCGCTCTATGCTTATCCGCCCTTCTATGCGATCGCGACCGGCGAGCATCAAACGATCGCGCGGCACTACGGTTTGCAGGGCAGGCTGGTGGCCTCGGGGATTCCGGACATCACGATCGAGATCAAACCGGTGTTGCTGGCTGCGATCGGTTCCAAGGCCGGCGCACCGTCCGGGAACACATCCGAGGCCAGGCCGGAGCCGGCCGAAGGGGCTGCGTCGGGCTTGTCGATCGAAGACTCCTTGGCGTTGCTCCAGCGGTTGAAAGAGCGGGGCCTGGTGACCGATGACGAGTACCGACAGAAGAAACAGCAACTCTTAAAACGTTTTTGACCGCGCCGATGACAATCTGTTGCCGAATAGCTCGAACCGCTCTTGTCCTGGCCTTACTGCGGGTGTTGGCCGGCTGTGCCGGCGTGGATATCGTCAAGCTGACCAGCCAGCAGTTTCCTTCGAAACGGTCGGTGGAGGAGGTGGAGGTGCTGCAGCAGGTGCCGGCCTGTCCGCACGTGGCGCTGGCGGAGCTGCGCGCCGAGGACAGCTCGTCCGGGTACGGCACCATGCAACAAAATATGCTGGAGAAGGCTGCGGGGCTGGGGGCCGACGCGGTCGTCTTTGCCAAGCCGGAAGAGCAGATCCAACATCAAGTCGCCTATCAGCCGATGCTGACCGGCCCGTTCGGGTACGGTGGGTTCGGGTATGGCGGCATGATGTACGGGCCGTATCCCTACGGTATGGGCTACTACGGCGGGTATCCGGCCTACGGCGGGAGCGCGGCCGTGCCCTACGACGTGGAAGTCAAGTCGCTCAAGGGGTTGGCCATCCGCTACATTCCCTCCTCGGGTCCCAAGTGCTGATCTGACGCTCGTCGCGCGCCTTGACCGCCGCTCGTGGAGCCAGTATGGTGGGCTCAGCGAGTCACGGAGGCCCCATGCCAGGCAAAACCGCCTACCGCACTGCGGACGAACTGGCCGCTTGTCTCCGCGTCGCTCGGGGGCTTGAGCCGGCCGATCTCGTCGTGAAGAACACCCGATTTCTTGACGTCTACACCGGCGTCTTTTTGCCAGGAGACGTCGCAGTGTACCGCGGGCATATCGTCGGCACGCAGCAAGCCTATCGCGGCCGGCGTGAACTGGATGGCTCCTCCCTCTATGTGGTCCCCGGCTTCATCGACGCCCATGTCCATATCGAAAGCAGCCTGCTGACGCCGGCCCGGTTTCAGCAGGTCGTGCTGCCCTCCGGCACCACCACCGCGATTTGGGATCCGCACGAGATCGCCAATGTGCGTGGGGCCGAGGGGCTGCGCTGGGCCCTGGCTGAGACCGAGGACCTGACCCTGGACGTCTTCGTGATGCTGTCCAGCTGCGTGCCCTCCACCAGCCCTGAACGGGCGCTGGAAACCAGCGGGGCGGAGCTGCACGCGGACGATTTACGGGCCCTGCGCGATCATCCGCGCGTGTTGGGCCTGGCGGAGATGATGAACTATCCGGGCTTGCTGGCCGGGGAACCGGACGTGCTGGACAAGCTGCTGGCTTTCCAGGACCGGCGGCTGGACGGGCACTGTCCAGGCCTGCGAGGCAGGGACCTGAACGCCTACGGCACTGCGGGCATTCATAGTTGCCATGAGTCCACGACGCTCGAAGAGGCCAAAGAGAAGCTGCACAAGGGCCTCCACGTGCTCATCCGGGAAGGGTCCTGCGCCAAGGATGCCGACGCGCTCTTGCCCCTGTTGGACGACTATTCGTCGGCCGTCATCGGCCTCTGCAGCGACGACCGCAATCCGGCCGACATCGCCCGGGAAGGCCACATCAATTGGATCGTGGACAAGGCGCTGCGCGCCGGCCGCAGGCCGGAGGTCGTGTTCCGCGCGGCCAGCTTTGCCGCGGCGCGGGCCTATGGGCTGGAGGACCGCGGTGCGGTGGCGCCGGGATTGCTGGCGGATGTCTGCTTGGTCAGGCCGAGGGACTCCGGCCGCTGGGCCTCCGGCCTCACGGTCGAGGCGGTGTACAAGCGCGGGGAGCTCGTGGAGCCGGAAGCGTTGGCCGCCGCCGCTCGCGCCTCGAAGGCCCAGACCTTCATGAACCGGGGCCCCAACCTGCGCCTGGCGGCCTGCGCAGCCGCTGATTGTGCCGTGCCGGCTGCCTCCGATGTGCCGCGTCAGCGGGTGCGGGTGATCGGCGTTCGCCGCCGGCAGATCGTGACGGACTTGCTGGAAGCCACGTTGCCGGTGTTGGACGGATCGGTGCGAGGCGACCTGTCGCAGGATGTGCTGAAAATCGCCGTCTTCGAACGGCACCGAAGGACGGGGCGGCGCGCCGTCGGGTTTGTCAAAGGCTTCGGGATGCAACGGGGCGCGCTTGCGACGTCCATCAATCACGATTCCCACAATGTCATCGTGGTCGGCGCGGACGAAGCGGTCATGGCCGCGGCGGTGAACCGCTTGCGCGAGATCGACGGCGGCATCGTCGTGGCGCTGGATGAAACGAGCTTCGATGCCTTGCCGCTGCCGATCGGCGGGCTCATGTGCGACCGGCCGCCGCAGGAGGTGGCCGCCTCGCTCGAACGGTTGCGTGGGCTGGCCAAGACTCTGGGCTGCACGCTGGAGGAGCCGTTCATTCAGCTCTCCTTCCTGGCCCTGCCGGTCATTCCCTCGCTGAAGATCACGGACCGGGGCCTGGTGGATGTCGAGCAGTTCAAGCTGGTCGGTCCGCTCGTCGAGTAGGACGCTCAAAATCGTCATCCATCGCTGGCTAAGGTTTGGCATGGTCGGGTCTTGCAAGCCCTGGCATTGACAAAGACGTCTGGACGTCATATTCTCGTTGCATGTATAAGCGAACCGCACAGGCCAAACGCCGACCGGGGGAAGTGAGAGATGCGATTCTTTCTGTTCTTTCGACGAGGCCGAGTGGTGCCCCTCTTCAGGCAATCGAGCAGCATGTAGCCGATCTCATCGGCAATGCCGCGCGCTCCAGCGTTCGTTCTTATCTGAGACTGAATACCCCTTCGTTGTTTGTGCGCACAACCCGCGGATACTATGGGTTAAAGGCCAATGCCAGATCGCGGAGCATTCCGAAGGCTGCCGAGGCTAAAGCCACGTATTGGCGCAGCTTCTCGTCCGGCAAGGCGCTGGTCCTTGAAGCCGATTGTTTAGACTGGCTGCGTGGACAACGCCCCAACTCCGTTCATGCCGTCGTCACCGATCCTCCCTACGGGCTTTTTGAATATACCCCTGAGCAACAGGTTAAGCTGAGGAGTGGAAAAGGCGGGGTCTGGCGCATTCCTCCTTCTTTTGATGGAGTGCAGCGTGCTCCGCTTCCCCGCTTCACGGTGCTATCCGACCAGGATCTTCGGGCGCTGGAGCTGTTCTTCTTCGAGTGGGCGAAGATTCTTCTTCCGGTTTGTGTGCCGGGGGCGAACGTCATTGTGGCGACGAATCCGCTTCTCTCGTACCTGGTTTCGAGTGCGCTGGCACGGGCTGGCTTGGAGCGACGAGGAGAAATTGTGCGCCTAGTTATGACCATGCGGGGAGGAGATAGGCCGAAAGCTGCTCACGAGGAATTTCCCGAAGTCAGCGTGTTGCCTCGATCCATGTGGGAGCCTTGGCTGCTGTTCCGCAAGCCTCTTGAAGGAAGGGTGCAGGATAATCTTCGGAAATGGGGGACGGGAGGGTTTCGGAGACCGTCTTTAGACAAGCCGTTCGGAGATGTGATTCCGTCGTCGCCTACCCACAAGTCTGAAAGGGGGCTGGCTCCGCACCCAAGTTTGAAACCTCAGCAGTTTTTGCGCACGTTGGTGAGGGGCGTTCTTCCACTGGGCGAAGGGGTGATTCTTGATCCTTTCTGTGGGGCAGGGTCAACCCTTGCGGCGGCTGAGTCGGTAGGATACGCCAGCATCGGAATCGAGAAGGACCCACATTATTTTGAGATGGCGCAGAAGGCCTTGCCGAGATTATCGGCCTTCAAGAACGGGACTCATTACAGTTTGAGCTTGTAGACCCAGCTTTTTCTAAGCTTCTCAATCCCGCTTTTGTGCAAGGTTGCCGTCCGAGTCCCCAATTCTCCCCGTGCATTCTTTCGAAAATCGTTCTTGCTGACGTGCCCCAGGTAAATCTCTGTCACCGCCATCGGTGCTCTATCCCTGGCCGGCTCCGTCGAATTGTCTACGTCGTAGACGAACACACACATCCACTGATCGCGGGCACCGTGGGTGTCCACGGCGCCGCCGGTTTTCCGCGTCGTCTTGATTTCGACACCCTCGGCTCCTGCCTTGATCTTGTTGTCTGGGTAGGCTCCGTTGACGATGAGATCGGGATGACCATTGTGATATAGGTTCACCGTCAAGGTTCGGGAATGTTTGGCGAGACTAGCCGTGAGCATGTCGGACAGTACACCTGACATGATGGCAGGCCGGAGCATATCATCGAGCCGCAGTAGACCGCGCTGAACCAGCCCGCGATTGACGTCGTAGAAGAAATCGTAGATGTCCTGCATGGCCATCTCGAAGTCTTTCAGTCGGAGATCAAACGGCAGCTGCGCCTTCTTGTTGAAGCTCCGATCATCGACCTCGTTTCGGACGATGGGCATGCCCTTTTCTCCCTTCGGCGGCTTGCTAAAGGCGGGACTTCATATAGTCGAGCAGCGAGTCCACCGCCCGATCTTCGGCGGCGCGGTAGCTGTCCGGCGCGTCTGCCAGGGCCTTGATGGTGATCTTGCCGACGACTTGCTGCGCTTTCTTGTCCACGAACTCCACATCCATCAGGAGAAAGCCGTCCCCGACCGTGCCGGAGACCATGCCGATCTGCTGCTTCGCATAGGATTCGTAGAGCCCGCCGATTATTTCGCCGATCGCGCCCATCCAGCGCAGGAACCGGTTGCCGATGTCCCACTTGACGATCGTGGATTTGATGACCACGGTTTGCTGGTTGGTCGTTGTGATGGCGACGGCCACCCGGCGGAATTTTCCCATGGTCCCGATCTGCAACAGCATCTTCTCGTGCAGGCTGTTGGTGATCTCGGCCGGCGAACTGGGGTTGAGGGGCGCGGGAATTTCCACGGCATTGTAGACCGTGAGCTTGGAGTCCATCGGCTGTACGACGGTGGTCTTTTGGATCTCGGCGGCGCAGCCGACCACTCCCAGGCAGGCGAGTCCGCCGGCGAGGGTGAGGGCCAACAAGCTGGATGTCGGGATGATCGAGGACCGACCGGCTCTTGCACCGCGGGACTGTGTCATCGCGGGCATCATACCGCAAGAGGGGAGGGAAATCCTACTGGAAGAAACCGGCCCGATCGCTTAGACCTGCCGGTCGCCGGTGCGCTGATCCTTCAGGTAGACGCTGCCCATCATGGCCTTGGCCTGTTTCTTCAATTGGGAGGCGATCTTGCTGATGTCGCCCGGGTGCTTGATCGGGGCCCACTCGTTCGTTACCACGGCGATGGAGAGCGTCATGAGCGGGAACTGCTCGTGGTTGCCCTTGCGGTCCATCGAGTCGATATACCCGCGCAGGCGATCCTCCCGGTCGTAGAAATCGGGAATGACCAGGTCGAAGCGTTTGATGACGGTCTCGCAGACCTGGTCGATCCTGGCCGGATTGCTCATGAACACGAAGTCGTCCCCGCCCACGTGGCCCACGAATCCCTCGGTCCCGGCCACCTCGCTGACCGCCGTCGTCAGCAGACGGCAGGTCACCACCAGTACTTCGTCGCCGCGGCCGTAGCCGTAGCGGTCATTGAACGACTTGAAGTTGTCCACGTCCACGTAGGCCAGGGCGAAGGGCTGGCCGCTCTCGATCCGCCTGGTGGTCTCGCAGAGGATGGACGTGTTCCCCGGCAGCCGGGTCAGCGGGTTCGCATCCAACGAGTGGGCCATGCGGCTCAGACAGAGCCGGAGCCGGCGCACCACGTCGTTGGGCCGGTAGGGCACCGTGATGTAATCGTCCACGGCCAGCGCGCTCCAGTCCACGTCGTCCACACGGACCTCGCGGATCAGCACGACGCTGGGGAGACGCCCCAGGAGGGGGTCGGCGTTGAGCTCGCGCACCAGAGTTTCCACGGAACGGCCGCCGGCTCCGTCCGCCACCAGGACCACGGTCGGCGGGTTGTGAAACAGCTCGTCCATGGCGAGGCTGGTCCCGTCGCTCACGTGGACGTCGAAGCCGGCCTTGTTGAGGGCGCCGGCCAGCGTCGAGGCTTCGTCCGGGTCGCTGTGCACGAGCAGCACGCGCCTGGTTGCCGTGGCCGTCATATTCATAGCAAGTCGTCGATCATGTCGAAGTCTCGTGCCGCGATGTCGACGCAGGCGGCGAGCGCGTTGTGATCCAGGTCGACCAGCTTCCAGGCCTTCGGCGATAGGGGTGACACCGGTTGATTGTCCACGGCGCCACAGCCCATGGCTTTGGCCAGGATGTCCGCGACGTGGACGATCGCCGTCTGCAACTGGGCATCCCGCGCGAGGGTGGGTTGGTGGTGATACATCATGGGCTCTTTGAGAGACGTGGGGAGACTCCAGTGGTCCGCCAGCCAGCCGGCCATCTCGGCGTGGGTCAGGCTGAGGATCTCTTGCTCGGCCTCCGACCGCCAGAGGTCGCTCCCCAGCAACGCTTGCTCGACCTGCACCGCCAGATCCGGTGCTTTCACGTACAAGGCGACTTGACCGAGGTCATGCAGCAGGCCGGCCACAAAGACCTCTTCCGGATGCGGGATGCCGGCGCGCGTCGCCAGGGTGTGGGAAGTCATGGCGACGGCGAGGGAGTGGCGCCAGAGCTGGTCCATCCCGGCGGCCATCATCATATCGAAGACGGAGGCGCAGATCGCCATCCGTTTCACGACGTTGAGTCCGAGAATCACGACCGCGTGGCTGACCGAGCCGATCCGCTTTGGGAACCCGTAATAGGGCGAGTTCGCCAGCTTCAGCACTTTCGCGGCCAGCACTTGATCCTTCTCGATGATCTGCGCGATCTCTTCGGCGGAAGAATTGGGCCGGTTGCTGATCGAGACAATCTTGTGAATCACAATGGGCAATGTCGGGAGGTCCCCGACTTTCTCGATACGACGCCGGATCTCTGTGGGGGTGACGGTCGGCATGGCTGCGTCGTTCCTTCCAGTCAAGCGGTCGTGCGGTGCATGGCGCGGAGATGGCGTCTGATGGTCTCCCGCATCCGTGCCAGGTCTGCGTCGCCCGTCACTCTCCTGAACCGATGGTCGAGTGCCTGCTCCAACTCGGGGAGGGTCTTGACGGGGTCTCCCTCCTCGCCTGGGTTATTCTCGATGTGGGCCGAGGTCAGCCCCATGTCATGCAAGCGGGCGATCAGCGGAGCATCCAACAATGTGCCGGCGGGCACGATCGTTTGTCCCGCCAGACTGGTGATCGGTTTGGCCAGGACCATCCCCGGCTTGGCTGCACCCAATAGCACGCGCTTCATGCCGCACCCCTCATAGGTAGTCGTCGATGGTTTCGAACTCCTGGGCGGCTTTGCGCAGGCATTCGTCCAGCCCGGTCTCATCCAGGTTCATGAGCTTCCAGGCTTTTGGGTTGAGCTGTGGCACCAGGTCGTCCCCCGAGTCCCCGCAGCCCATCGCCTTCACCAGCACGTCGGCCACGTGCACGATCGCGGTCTGTGTCTCCGCGTCGCGGGCCAGCATGGGATGGTGATGGAACATCATGGGGTCCTTCAGCGTCACCGGCAGATGCCACAGGTCGCCCAGCCAGCCGGCCATGTCCGCATGGGTCAGACCCAGGACCTCCTGCTCTGCCTGGGTGCGCGAACCGTCGCTCTGCTTGAGGGCCCGCTCGATCTTCGCCCCCAACTCCGGCAGCTTGGCCTGTAACACGACCTTGCCCAGATCGTGCAGGAGGCCGGCGGCAAAAATCTCCTCCGGGTTCTTGAGCCCGACGCGGGAGGCCAAAATATGCGCCATCATCGCGACGCCGAGCGAATGACGCCAGAGCTGCTCCATGCCGGCGGCCTTCATCATGTCGAAGGCCGTGGCGCCCAGCGTCAGTCCCTTCACGACGTTCAGCCCGAGCACCACCACCGCATGGCTGACCGAGGCGATGCGGGCGGGAAACCCGTAGAACGGGGAATTGGCCAGCTTCAGCACCTTGGCGGCCAGCACCTGATCCTTCTCGATGATCTTGCCCAGATCCTCGGCGGACGTGTCCGCGCGGTTGCCCATCAGGGCGATCTTCTGCACCACGTGCGGCAGGGTGGGCAGCTCGCCCATTTTTTCGATCTGATGCTTGATGGCCGCCGGATCGGGCGGGGCGCCGGTGGCGATGGCGGTCGGGCTGCTCATGCGACGCCTCCTTCGGCTGTGGCC
>JBJTAZ010000154.1:0-2628 GCA_046091085.1 Nitrospiraceae bacterium | reverse complement strand
AGGTGAAGAATGTCATTAGGCTGTGAACCCCATGGAGTCCGATCGCCAACCACAGATTGGCGCGGCGCGCCGTTGCACCGAGGACAAGAAGTTCGGCCCAGGTGGTGGGGACATCTGCGCCAAACCGCTGCATGAGGTCGGGCCGCGATACACCGGACTGAAAGGCCGCATCGACCGGCACGGCCCAAAGCGAACCGTCCATCCGATAGCTATCGAGGGAGGGGCCGACAAAGGGATTTGTACCCGGGCTCAGCAACTCGTCGAGGGGCAGAAGCGAACGTGACGCGGCGATTTCACCGGCAAAGGGGTGATCGAGGATGATCAGATCGTAGTCCGCGGCGAGAGCATCGACAGATGTGAATTCAAAACCGCTGAGGGGCCGCGACTGCCAGTCAACTTCGACATTCGGATATTGCGCTCGAAAGGTGGGTATTGTCCCAGCTAGTGGATCAATGGCACGGCGATGACCCCAAGTCATGCCCCGCAGTTTCACTGATGCCAAAATTCCCCCCCCCTCGTCTTGACTCACACGCTATCACGCCTAATGTGCCTGTCCAATAACTAGGACATAGTCCAGCATTTTGGAATTCAATGCGGCTGCGTATCAGCAAAATCAGGGAGGAGGAACCCAATGAATACGATTAGGTGGATTTCAGGAGCAGCCGTGGCGGCTCTTGCACTCGCGGTCTCGGCGCCGGCCAGTCTGGCGGCGGCGGGCGATGAATGCGTCAAGATTCTGGGTTACGAGTGGTCGGGTGAGAAGCAGTCCATGGACCCGGCCGACATGCATTCGGGCGACGACGCCTATCACACTTTCGCGGTCTACAATCGCCTGGTCGATATCGACGACAACTTCAATGTCCTACCCGAACTCGCTACCGAATGGTCGGTGTCGGACGACGGTTTGACCTGGACCTTCTAGCTCCGCTCGGGCGTCAAGTTCCATTCGGGCAAGGATTTCTCCTCGGCCGACGTGGTCTATACATTCAAGCGGCTGCTTGACGAGAAGACCGGCTCCGGTGCGCGCGCCGTGCTGGAATTCCTCGATCCCGACGGCATCAAGGCGCCCGACGCCAACACCATCACCTACACCACGAAGAAGCCGGTGGTCGAGCTTCCGGTACTCATCACCAACAAGTTCACCAACATCGTCCCCGACGGCGCAAAGCAGGAGGATCTCCGCAAGCATGGCGACGGCACAGGGCCCTTCATGCAGGAGCAATTCACCCCCAACGCGCCGGTCCGCATCTTGCGCAAGAACCCCAACTACTGGGACGCCGGCAAGCCCAAGGCCGAGTGCCTGAGGATCACCGTCGCCCAGGAAGCGGTGGCCGCCGTCACTGCCATGAAGGCTGGCCAGGTCGACCTGATGCTGAACGTCGATCCCTCGGTCATTAGCTCGCTGAAGGGAGATCCCAACGTGTCATTGCTGCAGACCGGCGCGTCGAATTCCATGACAGTTTCGATGTGGGTCGACACCAAGCCCTTCGACGATGTGCGTGTGCGCGAGGCCTTGAAGCTAGTAGTCGACCGCCAGGCGATGGTCGATACCGTGCTGCTCGGTTTCGGCCAGGCGGCGGCAGACAATCCGGTGCCGGTCGGCAGTCCCGCCTCCTACACCAAGGAAGCGCCGAAGCGCGACATTGAGAAGGCCAAGGCGCTGCTCGCGGAAGCTGGCTATGCCGACGGCCTGAAATTCGACCTCTATACCGCAGAGGGCGTGCCCGGGATGGTACGCATGGCCCAGGTCTATGCCGAAATGGCCAAGGAGGCCGGCATCGACATAAACGTCATCGTCACACCGGCCGAAAGCTATTGGGACGACGTGTGGCTGAAGCAGCCGATCGTCACTTCGGCCTGGTCCATGCGGCCGCCGGGCGAGGGCCTGGCGGTGGCCTACACCCAGTCGGCCAAGTGGAAGGAAACCCATTGGGAGCGGCCTGACTACGATGCGCTCCTTCTCAAGGCCAACACCACGGTCGATCGCGACGAGCGCCTGAAGCTGTTCCAGCAAACGGGCGAGCTTCTGGCCAAGGAGGGCGGCCTGATCCTGCCGATGTTCGTGCATCAGGTGCTGGCCATCCGCAACGGTTGTGAGGGCTATGAACCACGCGCCCAGAACTTCAACCTGAACTTCGAGAACCTCAGCTGCAAGTAGCGGCTGATCCCGGCGATGGACTATGATGGGGCGAGGCTTGCCTCGCCCCACGGCGTTCGAGGGAGAGTGGCGTGCAGATTCTGATGCTGGTGGCCCGGCGCGCGGCGCTGTCGGTGGTGACCCTGCTGCTCGTCTCCCTGATCATCTTTGCCATGCTTGAAGTGCTGCCGGGCGATGTCGCCACCCGCATCCTGGGCCGCGACGCGACTCCCGAGATGCTTGACCAGTTACGCCAGCAACTTGGCCTCGACCGGCCGGCGCCGATGCGCTACATCGCATGGCTGGGCGGACTCGTTACCGGCGATCTCGGACAGTCGCTGGTGTCGAGCCGGCCAATTGCCGAAATCCTGGCCCCCCGCATCTTCCACACGGTGATGCTGTCGCTCTATGCCTTCGTGCTGTATCTGCCGCTCACCATCCTTCCCGCCATCATCCAGGCGATGACCCGGGACAGGGCGCCCGATCATGCC
>JBJTAZ010000153.1:0-3064 GCA_046091085.1 Nitrospiraceae bacterium | reverse complement strand
GCGTGAAGCGTGAAGCGTGAAGCGTGAAGCGTGAAGCGTGAAGCGTGAAGCGTGAAGCGTGAAGCGTGAAGCGTGAAGCGTGAAGCGTGAAGCGTGAAGCGTGAAGCGTGAAGAAAGACACTGCTCCTACGAACGACGCTTCACGAGATACGAACCGGGAGATTGCAATGCGTGAGCGGCGCTGGGAGTCTCCGGCGAAATTGACGTTCGGCGAGGTGCTGGCGTTGGGCGAGCTGCTGGCGTCGCTGGGGCTGAAGCCGGCTCGGCCGACCCAGGACGTCATCTGTTATATCGAGGAATGGACCGTGGCCGCGCCGGACGAGCTGGATCAGCTGGACCCCTGGGCGACGGAAGACGTGACGCTGGTACATATCCGCGAGGGCTGGCAGGGAGATTTTTTTCTGTTGGCCGGCGCCTACCATACGGTGTACCAGCGTTACCAGGAACTGGGGACGTACTGCTCGGTCAGCCACCCGTTCCGGCTGGCCGGTCCTCTGCGCCTGCACCACCCACGGGCCATGTTCTGGCTGGGATTTCGCCACGCCCATGCCTTCATTCGCGTGCGGGTGCAGACGACGGACGTGGTTCCCCCGGGCGAGACGCGAGCGGATGCCCATCGAGACCTGTGGCTGGAGGAGCGGCGCCGCATGTTCGATGACACGATCGCCTTGCTGGATCTGCCGGTGGATGTCGCGATCGAGCCGCCGGCGGTGGTCCTTCGTTCCCGCGACCTCAAGGTGCCGTTTCTCTGTTCCTGGCCCGATGCTTTCGGCCCCTGCCAGTTCGAGTACAACACCTCCTACGCATTCGAGTTTCTGGTTGCGGCCAGCCGTCTGTCCGGGACCTGGACCGGGGAGCCGGCGACGGTGCGCGCCTACCTGACGGGCTTTTCGGAAGAGGCCTTGCGCGACTTTCAATCGGTCGAGGGAGGCGCGCGTGCCGCCTATCGCTGCTCGGCCCACTGTCCGCTGGACGAGTTACCGGAAATTCTGCAGGCGATCGCGCCGGACGGGCGGTTGTACAGCACCCTCTGCGAATTCCAGACACAAGTGTTGCAGCCGAGCGGCGACGATGCGTCGGCGATCATCGGCGTGGTCGGGGTGGAAGGGGGATTTCAGATCGAGGCCCGCTTGAACCGGGCGCCCTTGCCGGAAGAGGCCATGGCCGGCTGGCTGGGGACGCTTGTCGGGCTGCCGATGACCTATGCGCCCCTGCCCCCATTCCCCTAAGCGACGATGGTGCCGGTCGCTGGTCTTGCGATCTGCCTGAGGCGACCGGCCGACGGTAAGGCAGGGAGTTGCTGTGGCTGATCAACTGCATCACGGAGACAAAAAGGTTTCCGGTACATTTTCCCTTACCCCAAGGGGTGGCATGGCACTGAGCGAACTTCGCCGGAGGCGCGGGGACCCACCGAGGCTTGAGCGAGAAGGAAAGCTGGAACTGACTAAGGCACCACGATCGAAGATCGTGGCCGCGGGAATTCCAGAAGGGTTCCGCTCGCTGAAGCCCGGAAGGGTCGCGACGAGAGGTGCGGGAGCGAACGGCCATGCCACCCCGCCGCCGCCCTTCGTCAGCCGCTCTTCGCTAGCTTTTCTTTTCCCGCTTCGACGTGTGCTGGAAGATGCACTTGGGGCAGGTGTAGTGGAGGTAGAGGCCGCCGCCGACCAGACGCTTGGCCATCGGCACTTTGCACCAGGTGCAGTTGCGGTCGGGAATGGCGGCCAGGGTCGCGGTTGTTTGATCTGGTCTCGGAGTCGGTGACGACGTCATGCGCGGCATTGTGTCCGAGCGGTTTGCGGCCTGTCAATATAACGTATAAAAAGTTCCCGCTGTCCCTAGACAGCAGGAGAAATCCTGTTATATAGTGCGTCGTCGAACAGCCGGACACTGCCCAGTGTGGACCACATTCTAACCGAAAGGTGACCCCCTACAATGAATGTTGCAGCCGCAGCCGCCACCGAACCCGCATCAGATATGGTCGGGGAAGGCAAAGCCTGGGGCCTCTGCACCTCTGTAGACCTGCAGGATTGCAACCCCGAGACCATTCGCGACCGTGGCCAGATCGAAGCCTATGTGATCGCCTTGTGCAAGGTCATCGGCATGAAGCGCTTCGGCGAATGCCAGATCGTGAATTTCGGGGAAGGCCGGGTCGCGGGCTACTCGATGGTCCAGCTCATCGAGACGTCGCTGATCAGCGGCCACTTCGCGAATGACACCAACCGCGCCTACCTGGACATCTTCAGCTGCAAGGGCTATGACCCGAGCGTGGTCGAAGCCTTTTCGCGGGACTTCTTCGGGGCCAAGTCCAGCACCGCGTCGGTCAACGTGCGGCATTGACGAGCCAACAGAGGTTGGGTCAGCCCGGCCTGGGCTGGCCCTGTCCGGTTGTGTCGCCATGACGCCGCGCACCACCAAAGAATTCTTCGACACCTTGCCGCAGCGTCTTGATGCGGAGGCGGCGGAAGGCGTGGCTGCGGTCTATCAGTTCGACCTCAGCGGCCCGCAAGGCGGCCAGTATGTCGTGAGTATCGCCGACGGGGCTTGTCAGGTTCGGGAGGGGACGCATCCGGACCCTCAGGTGAGCCTGGCGCTGCCGGGGGATGATTGTATCGGGATTCTGGAAGGGACGAAGGATCCGATGCAAGTCGCCATGTCTGGGCGTCTGCAAGTCAGCGGCGACCTGACGTTGGCCTTTCGACTCAAATCGTTGTTTCCCACCGTCCGCTAGAAAGAGTCATCAGCTCTCAGCCGTATCTGTGTTCTAGCCACGCGCCGGCTCGGTTGCGAGCGGCGCAGTGCCCGAACGGCCTTCCTGCGCCTCCACCTCCGGGTCGGCCTTCCGCTGGAATTTCTGCTCCAGGATCAAATAGAGCGTCGGGATCAGGAACAGGGTCAGCACCGTGGAGACGCTGAGCCCTCCGATCACCGCGCGGGCCAACGGCGCGTTGGTCTCGCCGCCCGTGCCCAGGCCCAAGGCCATCGGCAGGAGGCCGAAGACCGTGGCCAGGGAGGTCATCAGAATCGGCCGCTAGCGGGTCAGGGGCGCCATCACCACCGCATCATG
>JBJTAZ010000152.1:0-9213 GCA_046091085.1 Nitrospiraceae bacterium | reverse complement strand
GCCTTGAAGCAGGTCCTGGGGATTCCCAAGCCGGTCAAAGTCGTGGCCTTCCTCTGCGTGGGCTATGTGGCTGAATTCGCCCGGCGGCCAGATCTGGAACGCGCCGGCTGGCGATCCAGACTGCCGCTGGAGCATCTGGTCTACCATGAACAGTGGGGCAACCGGATGGACCGAGAGGCGGAGTAATGCGCATCACCAAAGTTTATACGCGCACCGGCGATGCGGGAAAGACCCGCCTGGCAGGCGGGCAGCAGGTCTGGAAGGACAGCCTGCGGGTGGAAGCGTACGGCACGGTGGACGAGGTGAACGCCTCGATCGGCTTGGCGCGGGTCTTCAATGCCGAGGCGGCCGATCCCCAGACCGGCGCGGCCCTGGAAGCGTATCTCCGCTGGGTGCAGAACAAGCTGTTCGATGCCGGGGGTATTTTGGCCACGGCCCCCGGTCAAACATTCAAAAACATGCCCCAGGTGACGCCACAGGACGTGGCGAAACTGGAGCGGATGATCGATGCCTGTCAAAAGGATCTGGCCCCGCTCAAAGAGTTCATTCTGCCGGGCGGGGGAAAAGTCTCCGGCCAGTTGCACCAGGCCAGGACGATCTGCCGCCGTGCCGAACGGCTCTGCGTGAAGCTGGCCAAAGAGGAGCCGGTGGAGGCGGTCATCGTCAAATTCCTGAATCGCCTCAGCGACGCGCTCTTCGTCCTAGCCCGCTGGGCCGCCAAGATGCAGGGTGAGCCGGAGTTTCTCTGGGAACGGGACGTGAAAAAATAGTGTTGAGTCGGGAGTGTTGAACGTTGAGCGTCCAAGAACCAAAAACTTACAGCTGAACACTCAAAACTGGACGGAAGAATGCCAGCGAAAACGTTGATGGTCCAAGGCACGGCGTCGCACGTGGGCAAGTCCGTGCTGGTCGCGGCCCTCTGTCGGCTGTTCCTGCGGCGCGGCCTGTCGGTTGCGCCGTTCAAGGCGCAGAACATGTCCAACAATTCCTTCGTTACACCGGATGGACGCGAGATCGGCCGGGCGCAAGCGGTGCAAGCGGCAGCCTGTCATCTGGCGCCTCGCACCGACTTCAATCCCGTCCTGATCAAGCCATCAGGGGAACGGACGGCCCAGTTGGTGGTGAGCGGGCAAGTGGCCGGCCAACTGGCGGCGTCCGATTTCGGCCTGGTCAAGCGCGAACATTGGCCTGCCGTGCGTGAGGCCTTTGCCCGCTTGGCCAAGGAATTCGAGTTGGTCGTGCTCGAAGGGGCCGGCAGTCCAGCCGAGATCAATTTGCGCGATCGGGACATCGTGAATATGGCGATGGCGGAAGAGGCCCAGGCTCCGGTCATTTTAGCGGGCGACATTGACCGGGGTGGGGTCTTTGCCGCTCTGGTAGGCACTTGGACGCTACTTGAGCCGGAGGAGCGTGCTCACGTCAAAGGATTCCTGATCAACAAGTTTCGAGGTGATGCGGATCTGCTGATGCCGGGCGTTAAGATGGTGGAGGCACGCTGTGGCATCCCCTGCCTGGGCGTGATTCCCCATTGGCAGGATCTGCAAGTGCCGCAGGAAGATTCACTGGGCTGGGAGGAGCGTAATGACGCGGCTTCCCGGCGAGTGGATACCGTGACGATCGGAGTGGCGGACGTGCCGGCCATTTCGAACTTCACCGACTTCGACGCGTTGGCCTTGGAGCCGGACGTGCGACTGGTCCGTGTATCCGGGCCGGTCAGTCACCAACTGGATGCGCTGATCTTTCCCGGCACCAAAAACACGGAAGAAGCCCTGCGGTTCGTCAAGGCGCGGAAGCTCGACCAGGTCGCCCGGCAGGTGCTGAATGCGGGGGGAACGGTCGTGGGACTCTGCGGCGGGTATCAGGTGTTGGGCAAGCAGATTGTGGATCAAGAACGAGTCGAGTCGTCCGAGCGCGAGCTCGATGGCCTGGGTTTGTTGGACGTGGTGACGTACTTTGCCAAGGACAAGGTCACGCTTGGGGTGAGCGGGCGTCACCTGGCAAGCGGCTGTCCTGTGGAAGGCTATGAGGTCCACATGGGGCGTACGAGCCTGGGCCCAGGCGTAGTCCCTTGGCTGGAAGTTCGGACGGCAGGTGAAACGACCATGAGACCAGAAGGCGCCTGCTCGAAGGACGGTCATGTGCTCGGCACCTATGTCCACGGACTCTTCGATGCGCCGGCCTTCCGCCGTCTGTTTCTCAACGGACTCCGCGAGGCTCGCGGATGGACTCCTTTGCCGGTGCAGTCAGGGACCAGTTTGGATGAACGGCTCGACCGGCTTGCCGACTTCATGGCCAAGCATTTGGACCTGTCGGCCATTGAGGCGATTGTTGAGAGGGGTTGTAGGGCATGAAGCCCGTGAGGCGT
This sequence comes from Nitrospiraceae bacterium, assembly GCA_046091085.1. Classification (GTDB taxonomy): domain Bacteria; phylum Nitrospirota; class Nitrospiria; order Nitrospirales; family Nitrospiraceae; genus SYGV01. The sequence goes on along the minus strand of JBJTAZ010000152.1, from coordinate 6,848 downwards.
AAGGCGTTAGGCGTTAGGAGATTGAAGACGGCGAATCGTTCTCGCCTCACCCCTCACCCCTCACGCCTCACGTCTTCCCGGGGAGGGCGGCTGATACTCGTGCTGGGTGGGGCTGCATCGGGCAAGAGCGACGCGGCTCTTGCGATGGCCGGCACAGCCGGCCCCAGGGCATTCGTGGCGACCGGCCAGCCGTTGGATGAGGAGATGGCCGAGCGCATCAATCGGCATCAGGCCTCGCGGGATGTAGATTGGCAGACGGAGGAAGTGCCGGTGGCCCTAGCCGGGTGGTTCGACAAGCAGGGGCGGACCTATCGGACGATTGTGGTGGATTGCCTGACCCTCTGGTTGAGTAACTTGCAAGGCCGTGGCGTGTTGGATAAACAGGTGCCATCGCTGGTATCGGAATTACTCGCTGCGATCAAAGAGAGCAAGGCGCGAGTCGTGGTTGTCGCCAACGAATTGGGTCTGGGCCTGGTGCCGGCTGAAGCGGCCTCGCGACGGTTCCGCGATATGGCTGGCCAGGTCAACCAACAGTTTGCCCATGAAGCGGACGAAGTCTATTTTGTCGTCAGTGGCCTGCCGTTGCGAATCAAGTAAGGAACAACATGCGCACCTTGAAAGAAGCCATTGATGCGGTGCGACCGGTTGATCGGCACGCATGGTCTCGCGCGCAGGCCCGTCTGGATCGGCTCACGAAGCCGGTGGGGAGCTTGGGGCGGTTGGAAGAGCTGGCGGCTCACTATGTGTCGATCGTGGGCAAAGTGCCGCCTGAAATTCCACGCTCCGCGGTGTTTACCTTTGCCGCCGATCATGGGATTGCTGGGGAGGGGGTCAGCGCCTATCCCAGTGCAGTGACCCCGCAAATGGTGTTGAATTTTCTCCGGGGCGGCGCGGCGGTGAACGTTCTGGCCCGCCACGTGGGGGCGGAAGTCCGGGTGGTGGATATCGGTGTGGCCTATGACTTCGGCTCCGTGGCAGGATTGATTGACCGGAAGATCGCAGCCGGCACCAAGAATTTTGCCGTCGAGCCGGCCATGAGCTTGGCCGAAGCCGAGCGGGCCTTGATGCTCGGGGTCGAGCTGGCCGGGCAAGCGGCGCGAGAGGGCATCGGTTTTCTCGGCACGGGCGACATGGGAATCGGCAACACGACGCCCAGCGCGGCCATCACATCGGTGCTGACCGGGCAGCCAGTGGGCGTGGTGACCGGCAGGGGAACGGGGATCGACGACGAGAGCTATAAGCGGAAGGTGGCGGTGATCGAGCGGGCGTTGGCGTTGCATCGACCCGATCCGAAGGATCCTCTGAACCTGCTGGCCAAGGTGGGCGGATTTGAAATCGCCGGCCTCGCCGGGTTGATCATTGGCGCGGCCGCCAATCGAATCCCCGTGGTGTTGGACGGGTTCATTTCCGGCGCGGCCGCCTTGGTGGCCGCCTCGCTTCAGCCGCTTTGCCGGGATTGTATGATGGCCTCCCATCGTTCCGTGGAGCAGGGGCATCAAGCCGCGCTCCGCCACCTGGACCTCAAACCCCTGCTGGACCTGGACCTTCGCCTTGGCGAAGGCACCGGTGCCTGCCTAGGGATCAGCTTAGTTCAGGCCAGCCTGAAGATTCTGACCCAGATGGCCACCTTCGATGAAGCCGGCGTCTCGGAGCGGTCCTCGTGACCAAGTCGACACGGCCCTTCGTGATCGCCTGGCAGTTTCTGACCGCAATCCCGGCGAGCGGTTCCTGCCACGATCCGGAACCGCAGGAGCTGGCCGCATCGATGGGTTGGTACCCGCTTGTCGGGCTGATCCTGGGCGGGATGCTCGTGGCAAGCGATCTCCTGCTCTCGCAGGTTTTTTCGGACCGAGTCGTCAATGGACTGCTCATCGTGATCTTGGTGATCCTGACGAGAGGGCTGCATCAGGATGGATTGGCCGATACGCTCGACGGCCTGGCCGGCGGCAGGACACCGGCCGATCGGCTGGCCATCATGCGCGATGGACGGGTCGGCGCGATCGGAGCCACGGGGCTTGTGCTGGTGTTGGGGCTCAAGTATGCGGGTCTGGCGGATGTGCCGGATGAGGGGAGGGTGCCGATTGTGTTCTGTCTGCCTGCGGTCGGACGATGGGCCATGGTCGTCAGTGCGGTCTCGGCTCCCTATGCGCGGGCTGAAGGGGGACTCGCCCAGCCGTTTCTCACGCATCTGTCCGCGAGGCATGTGATGGGGGCCAGCCTCCTGCTGGGGCTTGCGCTGTTCTGGGCCATCGGTCCTGTCGGCGCTTTGGGTTGCCTGGCTGTTCTGGGCCTGGCTGCCTCTGCCATGACCCTCTTTGCCCGCCGGTTCTTCGGCGGCATCACCGGCGATACGTTGGGTGCGGTCAATGAGATTGCCGAAGTGCTGTTTCTGCTGATGGCCCCCTTGTTCGTCGGCTTGTCATGACCGCGACGACGCTCCTGTCGGCTTGTCTGCTCGATGCGCTCGCAGGCGATCCCCGCTGGTTGCCCCATCCGGTGCGTCTCATGGGGCGGAGCATCGGTTGGTATGAGGCCAGGATCAGGCGCTACGTGCATAGTCCTCCCGGTCTTCGGGCCGCCGGTCTTGTCTTGGCGGTTGGCTTGCCGGCCGGTGCCTGGGCTGGAGGCTGGGGCTTGATTCGGCTGGCCGAACTGGTGCATCCGCTGGCGGGAACGGGGATGGAAATCCTGCTGGCCTATACGACGTTGGCGGCCAGAGACTTGGCCGACCATGTGTCCCAAGTCTTGCGTGCGTTGCAGGCGGGCTTGCTCACCCCAGCGCGGGAAGCGGTCGCGCAGATAGTCGGGCGGGATACCGAAGCCCTGTCTGAGCCAGAGATTGTTCGGGCCACCGTGGAGACGATCGCCGAGAGCGCGGCGGATGGGATCGTGGCGCCGCTCCTGTATCTGGCGGTTGGCGGAGCGCCGCTGGCCCTGGCTTTCAAAGCCGTCAGTACCCTGGATTCCATGGTCGGGCATCGCGACGAGCGGTATCGCGACTTTGGCTGGGCCTCGGCGCGTCTTGACGATGGAGCCAATTGGGTGCCGGCGAGGCTGTCCGCCTGGCTGCTGGTGTTGGCGGAAGGACTGGTGTCAGGCCGAGCCGGCAGGGTTTCGCAGGTCTGGTCTATCGTGGTGCGCGATGCGGATAAGCATGAGAGTCCCAACAGCGGCTGGCCGGAAGCGGCCATGGCCGGGTCGCTGCAGGTTCAACTGGGCGGCCGGAACGTGTATGGAGGGACGGTGATCGCACGGCCGCTGCTCGGCGACCCGGGACCGGCCTTGCAGGTGAACCACATCCGGCAGGCTTTGCGATTGATGATCGTGGCGTCGGCCCTGGCGATCGGGCTGGCGGTTACCGTACGACTGGCATGATGTCGTCTCCCGTTCATGGCGGCAACGTGTATCAAGCGGCTCGCGCAAGCGGCCGCTCGCTCGCCCAGATCGTCGATTTCAGCGCCAGCATCAATCCGCTCGGCCCTTCGCCGCGCGCCCTCCGTACGTTGAGACAGGCTGCGCCCCACCTGGTCCACTATCCCGATCCCGATTGTGTGACGCTCAGGCGAGCTTTGGCTGAGCGATGGCGTCTGGCGTTCGACCGGATCCTCGTTGGAAACGGATCGAGCGAGCTGATCCATCTGCTCCCGCGCGCACTGGAGATCCGCCATGCCTTGCTCATCGGTCCGACCTTTTCGGAATATGCGCAGGCGGTGGCGATGGCTGGGGGGCGTGTCAGCTATTTGCATGCCAGGCGGAGCGATGGTTATCGTCCGCCGCTTGAGCCAGCGCTTCGAGTCTTGCAGCGCAGCCGGTCGCAGGCGGATACGATCTTTCTCTGCAACCCGAACAGTCCGACCGGCCAGGCGCTTTCTGCCGAGTCGGTACGGGAATTGGTGCGGGCCGCCGCTCGGCATCGCACCCGGGTTATCGTGGATGAGACCTTCGTCGAGTATTGCGCGAGCCGGTCGGTGCTGCGTGCCGTGACGCGTTTCCCGAATCTGCTGGTGTTACGGAGCTTTACCACGTTCTACGCGATGCCCGCCCTGCGTCTGGGCTGTCTGGTTGGCTCGACACGCTTGGTTCGGCAGGTCCGAGCGTTGCAGCCTCCCTGGTCGGTCAATATGCTGGCCCAGACCATGGCTCAAGAAGCCTTGGGCGATCGGCTTCACGCGCAGCGCAGCTTGGCCTTTATGCACCGGGAGCGGACGAGTCTCATCAGGAGCCTCCAGAGCGTGCCGGGATTGACCGTCTATCCGTCCAAGACCAAGTTTCTGTTACTGGAGCTGCCCGGTTCGCTGTCCGCCCGTGCCTGCGCCGTGACGTTGGCGCGTCAAGGGCTGTTGATCCGGGATTGCTCCTCAGTGCCGGGTTTGAACCGACGGACGATCCGGGTGGCCGTGCGCCAGCCGGCGCAGAATCGACGCCTTGTGGCGGCCCTCCGCGACTGCCTGGGAGGCAGACGATGAGGCCGCGTACATCTTTGGCCACCAGGTTCAGGGTAGAGAATCGGACGTTGGTGATCGACTTCGGCAAGCGCCTGAAAGTCCTATCCTCCGCTCCCTGCCGTGGCGGGCTGGTCCGAGCCAGGTATGTCCTCAATCATCAGGTCCCGGCCAACCCTGTGGCGGTGCCTCGGGCTTCCGTTGGATGCACATGGGCCGATCCAGCCAAGTACATGAAGCACATTGCGTCGGGGCTTGGGGTGAGCGGCGACCTGGTCGGTCTCATGACGGCAGTCCCGTTGGCACAGCTTGTGGCCCTGCGTGAAGAGGCGGATGGCCTGTGGGTCGAAGGGCTGATCACCGTCGGCGTGACCAATGCCGTACGGGCTGGAGAACCGGTGGCACGTGCCGCGCGGGGGCAACGTAGAACGCCGGGGACGATCAACATCATCCTGGTGACCAATGCGCGATTGGCCGATTCGGCGATGGTTGGGGCGGTGCAGGTGGTGACGGAAAGCAAGGCGGCGGCCCTGTTGGAGGCGGGAGTCCCCAGCTGGACCGGCCGGCCGGGAGCCACAGGGACCGGTACCGATGCGGTCGTGATTGCCTGTGGATCAGGCCGAGAGGGCCCACGACTTCGCTACAGCGGCACCCATACAAAGCTGGGAGAGCTGATCGGACGGTTGGTGATGAGCGGCCTGCGCGATGGCCTCAAGCGGTCGAAACGGTGGGCAAAACTGAGGCAGACTTAAGGCAAGGGCCGACCGTCCTGAAAAGTACTTTCCTGCTTGCAGCGTCAGATAAATCCTTGTAGCACAAGGTCTTCTTGTTGGCTATCGGATCGGCAGCGCGGGCTGTCCCTTTTCGTCCGGGTGTTGGGCCACCGGCATGCGGCCATCCTTCCGCAGAAGATCGACCGGGTCGAGAGCCGCTTGAGGGAAGTCCGGCAGTGGGCCGAGCGTTGGATCGAATCCGGGCGGCTTGAGCGTGCTGCCATTCAGCAAACGGTATGCCGCTAACTGCTTCCGCCGTGCGATTCCCCCACAGGTCCTCCGCCGCCCTGCAAGTCCCGAAAAAACCATAGGCTGACCCCTGTATCTTGGGGGGTAAATAACGAGGCCACCAAGATGAATAACATCATGATAAGACAGGGAATTGGTAGCCTAAAATTTGTGCAGATTGCTCGCCATGCGTGGTACCCGCAAGGCGCAAGCTCAATGCACAAGATTATCCCCATCTCATCCACACATTTTGTGGACAGGCGCAAGGACGTCGGGAAGACTCTCGTCCCAGACGCTCAATCCAGATGCGTGGTTTGAACGGTGAGGATGCTAAATCGAAGGCTAGATCTGTTATTGTGCGTCTTGTTGCCTGCGCGGTCCTGCTGGTACAGCCATTTGTGCGAGCGAGAAGGTCAATGCCCAGACTGACGCGGAGAGACGAGTCGCAAGGCTCGCTGCGCAGCTTCCAGCTTGACGAACTGTCTGCTCATGGCCTTCCGCCACTGAAGGCTTGGGCGTCAGCCGCGCTGATACGATTCACGGTGGAGTGCGCGTAAGGGCCTTGTTACCGTTCAAGCTAAGTTCATGCCAAAGCTCATTACCGCCAAACGTGTCGAGAACGAAACGGAGCTGGCGAAACAGTATGTCAAGACGCACATCCTGTTTCCGTCCGTTCTGCTCGGGTTTATCATGTTGCTGGCCGGAGCCGCCTCGCTGGTCTATCAGTTTATGGTTGAGATTTACGGCTGGCAGACGTTTCTGGAAAGCACCGGCTTGTTGGTGGCCGGCGGGTTGGTCGGATGGGGGCAAACCCGCTACCACCGTTCGTTGCTCCGGGACCATCCAACTTATTTTGCCAGTCGGTTGAAAACCTTTTCCCAGGCGAGCCTCAAACGGGCCAAAAAAGAATCAGCTGCCCAGCCGCCCGAGTATCCAGGCCAACAGTATGTGCCGTGGCTGTATCTGGCGGGGGTGGGATTGTTGCTGAGCTTGTCCTTGACCAGTTCGATATTCGGCCATGTGTACTACATGGCGGCGCTTTTGCTGCCCTGGGCCGGATTCTTTTGGGCGAAGATGCACGGCTGGCGTGGCGTGCTGGAACAGGGGACGAGCGACAAGTAACGCGACAAACGAACGACGCCGTTACGTGTGTTTTTTGACTTTGGCTTTCAGCTTGTTACCTGCCGGTTTGGCCTCCAGCGTCCGGACCCGCTGTTCCAAGTCGCGTATCTGCTGGCGTAATTCGGGCAGGCGGGGAATGACCGCCTGAGCCTTGATGGCGATCTCATGCGGCATGACCGGCGCGCCGGAGACGATCTGGTTCGAGGTTACGCTGCGGTTGACGCCGGAACGGGCGGCGATGATGACCTGGTCTCCAACCTCGATGTGATCGGCCAGTCCCGCC
>JBJTAZ010000151.1:0-2509 GCA_046091085.1 Nitrospiraceae bacterium | reverse complement strand
CCCAGTGGGAACGGCCTGACCTGGTGACCCCCCTCCTGCTCCGCTTCCTCCAGCCTTGACAGGCCCTTCCGCCAATCCCTATATAGAACAAGACAACGGGGCGGCCTTGCGCTATGCTGTGGCCCGACAACAGACCGGCGCAGAGATGGTTTTCACGGGGAGCGACAAGATGACACGAGTACGACAGATACAGATGCTCGGCTTGTACCTGATCCTGATCGGCAGCACCGGCCTCGCCGGCTGCGCCAACACCGGCCTCGATGGACACTCGGGCTTCGCCTATCAGGACTTCCCCGTCGCCACAGGCAGCGCGGCGGCGGGCGAAGGCCATACGGTCACCTTCAAGGGCACGCCGCTGGCCTTGGCTGGATCGGCCATCCAGGCGGGCGACACCCTCCGGACAGTCCAGGTGGCCAAAGGCGACCTCGGTCTGACCAACATCGCCGAGGGGAAGGGCAAAGTCCGGATCATCAGCATCGTCCCCTCGCTGGACACCAAGGTCTGCGAACAGCAGACCCACTACCTGAGCGAAAAGAACGGGGGGCTGGACCACACCGTGGAGTTGATCACCGTCAGTGTGGACACGCCCTTCGCCCAAACGCGCTTCGCCGGGGAAGCCAAGATCAAGAATGTGACCTTTTTGTCCGATTACCGAGGAGGGGACTTTGGCAAAACCTACGGCCTCCTCGTCACCGGCCCGCACATTTTGGCCCGCACGGTGATGGTGGTGGACAAGGACAACGTGATCCGGTATTTGCAGATCACGCCGGAGCTGGCCCAGATGCCGGACATGGACGCGGCGTTCGAGGCGGCAAAGAAGTTGGCAGAGAAGAGTTAAGGTTTATCCGACTCTGAAAATATGACAGGACGATCAAAAAGGCCGATTTCTCACCCGCCCAGCCCCAGGCGCGCCGAGACGCGCCTTTTTCCGCGGGTCGGCCGCAGGGAGCTCGGGCCCCGAGGCGTGCTGGTGGAAGCACGTTGAGGGGAACGGGCGACTGAGAACACAGCTGAGAGCCATTTTTCATCGTCCTGCAAGGGGTGTATGGCGCAATACGATTTGATAGTGATCGGCCGCGGCCCGGCCGGCCAGAAGGCGGCCATCCAGGCGGCCAAGCTCCGCAAGCGCGTGGCGATCGTCGAGAAGCACTCGGCGGTCGGCGGCGCCTCCGTCAACACCGGCACCCTCCCCAGCAAGACCCTCAAGGACGCGATCTACTACCTGCACGGGTTCAAGCTCCGCTCCTTCCCCAACATGGCCTATTCGCTCAAGAAGAACTTCACCATGAGCGACCTGATGGCCAGGAAGGACCTGGTCATCAAGCACGAGCTGGACGTGATCATCAACCAGCTCGAGCGCAACGACGTGGAGATCATCACCGGCACCGCCTCCTTCGTGGACCCCCACACGGTGCAGGTCGTCAGGAAGAACGGCCAGACCAACACCCTCACGGCCCCCTTCATCGTCATCGCCACCGGCTCGCGCCCGCGCCGGGGCGAGGATATCCCGTTCAACGACAAGACCATCTGCGATTCCGACTCGATCCTCTCCGCCGACTCGCTCCCGAAGACCATGACCGTGGTCGGCGGCGGGGTAATCGGCTGCGAGTACGCCTCCATGTTCGCCGCCTTCGGCATCAAGGTCACGCTCCTGGAACGGCGCGACGCGCTCCTGCGCTTCGTGGATCAGGAGGTGGTCCAGGCCCTGATCTACCACATGCGCACCAACGGGGTCATGATGAAGCTGGGGGAAGATCTGGACAAGGTCGAGGAGGACGAGCGGGGCCGGGTCGTGGCCACGCTCAAGAGCGGCAAGACCGTGGTCACGGACGTGCTGCTCTATTGCATGGGCCGCATGGCCAACACGGACGAGCTGAATCTGGGCGCCGTCGGGATCGCCACGGACAAGATGGGCCAGATCAAGGTGAACGAGTCGTACCAGACCGAGGTCCCCCACATCTACGCGGCCGGCGACGTGATCGGCTTTCCCGGCCTGGCCTCCACCTCCATGGAGCAGGGCCGCCTCGCCTGCTGCCACGCCTTCAACATCGCCCAGTCCTCCCTGCCCACGGTCATGCCCTACGGCATCTACACGATCCCGGAGATCTCCACGGTCGGCAAGAACGAGGAGGAGCTGACCAAGGCCGGAGTCCCCTACGAAGTGGGCCGGGCCTTCTATAAGGAAATCGCCCGCGGCCAGATTTTCGGCGACCTGGAAGGGCTTCTCAAGCTCATCTTCCACCGGGACACGCTGGAGCTGCTGGGCATCCACATCATCGGCGAGGGGGCCACCGAGCTGGTCCACATCGGCCAGGCGGTCATCACCTACGGAGGGAAGGTGGACTTCTTCGTCCACAACGTTTTCAACTATCCGACCCTCGCCGAATGTTATCGCACCGCGGCCCTGGACGGAATCAACCGCCTCGGCCGCAACTGACCCCTCGCTTCGTTCCCCCAGCGGCAGGAGTCTCCCCATGTCGTTCTGCGACCAGCTTCGGAAACGCGCCCA
>JBJTAZ010000150.1:0-2615 GCA_046091085.1 Nitrospiraceae bacterium | reverse complement strand
TGCCTATTTCTTCACGATCTTTTGCGCGAGGTACTGGCTGCCCGTCACGACATAGAGGACCGTGACCTTGTCGTCTTTCTTGACGTCCTTCAGGCTCTTGGCGGTCCCTTCGAACTGCGTCTTCTCGTTGACCGTGAATGTGAAGCGTGTGCCCCCGCCGTCCTTCTTCACCGCCAGCTTGCCCGCCGCCGGGTCAACCGTCAGGACCGTGCCGGGAAAGTCCGTGGCGCCTTGGGCCAAGACTCGGGGTGCCGAGAGCGCCCAGCCGACGACCGGTTTCATCTCGTACCAGGACCAGACGGGCACCGCGTCATAGTGCCGGCCTTTCACCCAGAGCGGCCATCCGTGCAAGCGGGCGAACCGCCCGAGCTCTTCCTCCGAGGAGGAGCCGACCGGCAAGAAGGGCGGGAGCTGCAGCCCGACGCCCGCGCCGATCCCGACGGGCGGCTTGGCCGCCATCCGGATCGTTGCCCAGGACGGCAGGGGCAGGCAACGCCTGGAGCGAATGGACCGCGCGAGCAGCTGAATTTCCAAATCCAAGCCCGACAGCCAGATGGACCCTTGCGCCAACAGGGACGACACGAATGCCACGTGGCTCCGGAGATCGATGGCCTGCCAGGGCGGCCGGACCAAGGAATCGTCGAAGTCCGGCCACAGGAGGCCGCTGCTTTGGGCCGAATAGTCCACGGCCACGAGGCGGGCCTTGGGGAATGCAGCCCGCAACGACCGGGCAATGCCCACGCCAGGCGACGGGTTGGCGCCGCCGTGCACGCCACTGATATAGATCTGCATCGTCCCGCGCCCCCGCCCGTATCGTTTTAGCGTGCCGTCATGCCGCCGTCAATCGGGACAATGGTCCCTGTCATCCAAGCCGATTCGTCCGAGGCCAGGTAGATGGCCAGCGATGCGACCTCCTCCGGCATGCCCGGCCGTTTCAACATGTAGTCAGCGAGGACCTGATCCAGGCGGGCCTTGTCCTCCATGAGGCCGGCGGCCATCGGCGTGGCCACCAAGCCGGGATTGATGCTGTTGCAACGGATCTTGTGCGCCGCATAGTCCATCGCGGTGCTGCGGGTGAAGGCATCCAGGCCGCCTTTGGTCGCGGCATAGGCGGCCAGCATGGGGATGCCGACGAGCGAGGCGATGGAGGAAATGTTGACGATGGCCCCGCCGCCGGCCTTGAGCATGGCGGGAACGGCCGCGCGGGTCATGCGGAAGACGCCGGTCAGGTTCGTGGCGAGCACCTCGTCCCAGGTCGCGTCGTCCGTCTCGTGCACCAGCTTGCCGAACGCGCCGATTCCCGCGTTGTTGACCAGCACGTCGAGCTTCCCGAACGTGCGCACCGCCTGATCCACCGCGGCGCGGGCGTGGGCCTCGTCGGTGACCGATCCGGCGACGGCGATGGCCCGGCCTCGTTCCTTCGCGATGTCGGCGACGATCGTATCCAACAAATCCTTGCGCCGCCCGGTGATGACGACCGCCGCGCCCTCCTTCGCGAATGCGCGAGCAATGGCTTCGCCGATCCCGGCGCTGCCGCCGGTGATCAAGGCCACTTTGCCCTGCAATCGGCTCATGCCGAGGTCTCCTCTTCGTCCTGGGTGTCGTCTTTATCCCCTTCTGCGTCGGCTCTGACCTGACCCGGAGCCAGGAGGCGCGGCTCGACTTGCCGCGCCACGGTGATGAAGCCCGAGTGGGCCACCATCCGATGGTCCGGCCTCACGCTCCGCCCCTGAATGTTCCAGGTGCGCAACAGGGTCTCGAAGGTTTCGATCATCGTGAACACCGTGGCCCGCTCCAGCGCCTCCACCGTCTGCATGACTTGCGGCACGGTGGGGACATAGCTCAGGTAGACGCCGCCGGACCGTAAGGCCTGAGCCGCGTGCGGCACCACCTGCCAGGGCTCCGGCAAATCCAGCACCAGCCGGTCGAACGGGCCGTCGCTCGCCTCGATCCCTTCGTAGGTGTTGCGAATCCTGGGCGTGAAGTTCGGGACCGGCCCCAGGTACCGCTCGATGTTCTTCATCGCGGTTCTGGCGAAGTCCTCGCGCGCTTCGTAGCTCACCACCGAGCCTCGGTTCCCCACCGCGCGCAGCAGCGCCATGGTCAAGGCTCCGGAGCCGGTCCCCGACTCGAAGACGCGGGCGCCCGGGTAGATATCGGCCCAGACCGTGATCATGGCCAGGTCTTTCGGGTAGATGACTTGCGCGCCGCGCGGCATCTTGAGCACGTAGTCGCCCAACGTGGGCAGGAGCGCCAGCATCTTCTTGCCGCGCGACAGGGTCACGAGCGACCCATCCGGCTTGCCGATCAGATCGTCGTGGGGGATCGTCTCGCCGCTATATTGAAAGGTCTCGCCGGCCTTGAGCGTGAGGGCATACTGCCGCCCTTTCTTGTCCACCAAATGGAGCCGTTCGCCGTTTTGCAATGCGCGCATTCGTGCATTCTAGGAGAACGGGGATGGCATTTCAACCGACGCAGTCCCCAGCCTCTCACACTCGGCGGTTTTCTTGACAGGGTGGGGGGTGGGCCGTATGATGACGATCAGTCTCACGCAGTCCTACACCCTGTCATTAAAATCGCCGAGTGTGAGAGTCTGGGGACTGCATCGTTTGATA
>JBJTAZ010000149.1:0-3878 GCA_046091085.1 Nitrospiraceae bacterium | reverse complement strand
AGAAGGCGCTGGTCCGCATCCTCACCGAACCGCGCAACGCGCTGATCAAGCAATACGAAAAATTGATGTCGTTCGAGAAGGTGAAGTTGAAATTTACCGACGGCGCCATTGCCGCCGTCGCGCGCAAAGCGTTCCTGCAGAAAACCGGGGCCCGCGGCCTGCGCTCGATCCTCGAAGAGGTGATGCTGGAGGTCATGTACGATGTGCCCTCGCAAAAGCAGATCAAGGAAATCGTCATCACCGAGGAAGTGATCTCCGGCAAGTGCCAGCCGCTCCGGATCTTCGAGCAAGACAAGGAAATGAAGAGCGCGTAACGCCGGCCTTGCCGGTAGATCGCCCGATCCACATACGGGGCGCCTCGGCATCACCGTGGCGCCCCGTGTCGTTCGTCCTCCCACGTACGAACTGCAAGAGCGCTTGGACAATCGGACAACCTGCGCTAGACTGAGGAACCATGGGCAAGGGTGGGAAAAAAGATCGCCTGACGCTTCCCGTCACCCTAACGGACGCGCACAGGGGCAAAACGCTGGAAGTGGACTGTGCGCAGGAAACGATCGCCCTGCGGGACCAAGCCGGCGAACCGCTGGGGACGATCACCTGGCATGCGGTGATCGAGCTGATCGGCGCCGGTCAGCTGCCGCCCGATCGCCTGCGTGCGCAGCCACGCGTGTCGTTCCTCTCCAAGGTCCGGTACGGGATGCCCGGCGGCCAGCAGACCGACAGCCGGGCGACAGGGATCGGCGGGGGCGGCCTGTTCATCGAGAGCCTGACGCCGCTGCCGATCGGCACGGACATCGACCTGGAGTTCACGCTGCCGGAACGGCCGGCTCAGTGGCTGAAAGCCCGCGGGATCGTTGTATGGGCCTGCCCCAAGGCCGACCAGTACACGTTTTCGCCAGGCATGGGCATCCGCTTTACCAAGATCGCCGACGAAACGCGTGAGTTGGTCCTCGCGCTGGTTCAATCGTTACGCCGAACACCGCCACCTGCATAGACGGCCGGCCTTGCTTTTTCCTCAGACGCTGGATAGGCTCCGTTTCGCACCGTGACCACAAGGCACACCATGGGAGACCTGCGATGCGACTGCTCCTCCTGTTGACCCTGACCGGGCTCCTCGCCAGCCTGCCGGCAACCGCCGCCGAACTGCCCAGCTACATCACTGGTCGGGACGGCGCGCCGATGGTGCTGATCCCGGCCGGCGAGTTCACGATGGGCAGCAACGAAGTCGAAGACGAACAGCCGATCCATCAGGTTCACGTGGATGCCTTCTACATGGACAAATTCGAAGTGACGACGGAACGCTATGCCGCATTCCTCAAGGCGACCCAGTTGGCGCCGCCCCGTCATTGGAACGAAGTCCGCCGGCCTCAAGACGGCAACCGGCCGGTGATCGGCGTGACCTGGTTCATGGCCTACAACTTTTGCCGCGGGGCCGGAAAACGCCTGCCGACCGACGCCGAATGGGAAAAAGCGGCGAGGGGGACCGATGGGAGAACCTACCCCTGGGGCAACGAGGAGCCGACCAACGAGCGCGGGAACTTCGGCAAGCCCCGTTGGAGCGGGTATGAGACCTTGACCCCGGTGGACAGTTTCAGGGCCGGGAACAGCCCCTATGGGATCTCGGACATGGCAGGCAATGTCTGGGAATGGGTCGCCGATTGGTACGATCTGGCTTATTACCAGTCCAGCCCGCCAAAAAATCCAAAAGGCCCGGCCCATGGCGAGTCCCGAAGCCTTCGCGGGAGTGGGTGGAATTATGAGGGATTACTCGCGCGATCCGCAGACCGGAACCATGACGATCCGACAGCGGGGATCAGTTCGTACGGCTTCCGCTGCGCCAAGGACGCCCCATAGCATCGGAAACGATGCGGCCGCTCAGGCCTTGGCGTTAGCCGGCCCCTCCGTCAAGGCCGTCACCGCCCAGGCCGCCCAGCGGCGAACGTTGGCATCTTCGTCCTTCGCGGAAATGAACTGGAGCGTCGGCAACAACGAATCGTCCCCGAGTTTGCCGAGACGGAACGCCGCTTCGCTACGCACCCCGACGTCCGGATCCTTCAGCAGGCGCTGTCGCAGCGCGGGCAGCGCCTGAGCATCGCCCAACTCGCCCAAGGCCGCGACCGCGCCTTGTCGCACCGCCGCATCCCCGTCGGTCAACGAGTCCAGCAACATGTGGTAGGCAGCCGGGGATTCCAGCCATCCCAACGCCTGCACGACGGCGCGTCTCGTCGCCGGATCCTCGTCATCCAGCGCCTCGCCCAACAGCTCGATCATGCCTTGAGTCGCGCCGATCTTGCCGATGGCTTGCGCCACCGCGATTTTGACTGACGGGGAGGGATCGTACAGTTTCTGCACCAGCACAAGGCCGACCGGATCGAGCGCCGCCTCGCTCATATTGCCCAGCGCCCAGGCGCTGTGCTGGCGGACAAGGTCGTCGGGATCGAAGAGTCCGTCGCGCAAGACCTCCACGGTCTCCGGTTCGGCAATTTTTCCCAAGGACAAGGCAGCAGTTCGACGCACGACTGGATTCGGGTCTTTGAGCAAGGCCATCAGGCGGGTCACCACTTGAGCGGAAGGATTCGGTTCGGGCGACTCGACGCACCCGTTGAGCAGGCAGAGCCAGCAGAGCAGCACCAGCCCAGGCGGGAAGCCGGCGCGCAATCGGAGTTGACGGATGAACTGAGCCTGGTTCACGCTGGTTTGGGCGGGTCTTCCTGGACGGCCGGCAATTCTTTGGCCGCTTCGATGGACTGCTCCACTTCCTTTTTGGCCGCATCCATCTCAGCTTGAATCGTCCGCATCTCCGGATCGATGGTATTGCGCACATCCGCGGCAGCCTGCCTGAACGTTCGCAAGGCGTCGCCCAGGCTTTCCCCGAGGCTTTGTGCATCCTGCGTGGCTTTGGCCTTGAGCGCCGCTTGCTGGGCCTGCACCCGTGCCACGGCTTCCTTGTTCACGATGGCAGAGGGGCGTTTCACCGGCGCCTTGGCCTGGGCGCCAGCCGGCACGGGCGGATAGGCGGCACGAGTCTGCGGCATTCCGGCCTGTCGCTCTTCCATCGTTTGGCCGGTCGGAATAGCAGGTTGCGCGGTCTGCGGGGCTCCCTTGGGTTTAGGCGGTTGATAGGCCTGCGGTGCCGCTGAGGCCATGAGCGAGGCCGTGGTGCCGGGCGTGAGTTCGGGCCCAGGCTGATAGGGGGCCGTGGGCTTGGAGGCGGCCGGCGCACCCGGCTGAGCCGGCGTGGCTTGCGCCTGAACCACTTGCGCCTCTTCTATGTGAGCTGGGGGCTGAGCGCCGGCCTGAGGGACGTTGGACGCATTCGGCGCGTTGGGATCAAGCGGCGGCGGCTCTTCATGCACGGCCTTCTTAAACCCCTTCAAGGCCTTCCCGACGCCTTCGCCCAAGGCCGGCAAGCGGCTGGAGCCGAAGATCAGCATGACGATCACAAGGATGATGATCAGTTCTGAAATGCCTAAGGTGCCGAACATATCCCAAGGACTCCTCTTGCGTGACAATTACTCTGCGGCATGCGCTGCATACGTGTCAAGCGACGGATTGGAGCTATTTCAGAATCGGCACGATTTCCGTTTGCAAGGGCAGGCCGTACACAACCGCCTCGCGGTCAGACAGGTAGACGTCCAACTCACTGCGGATACCGAACTGGCCCGGCAGGTAGATGCCCGGCTCGATGGAAAAACAGGTGCGGGGGAGCAGGCGCCGCTTGTCCTGGGTTTCCAGGTTGTCGATGTTGGCCCCGTTGCCGTGGACCTCTTCGCCGATCGAATGGCCGGTGCGGTGGAGAAACTTGTCCCCGTAGCCCACGTTGCGGATCACGTTGCGGCTGACCTCGTCCACTTCCCACCCGCAGGGAAAGTCTCCGG
>JBJTAZ010000148.1:0-3002 GCA_046091085.1 Nitrospiraceae bacterium | reverse complement strand
CCTGCGTCGATCACCTGCTGGGGGAGAGGTAGCTTCCCCCAAGCAAGTTAGACTGTTCAGCCAAGCTTCGTATGAGCGGCGGCTCTTTTGAGATGTATCGTCATTGACGCCGCCGGATAAAGCCCTTCAGCAAGTTTTGTTTGTCTTACCTTGCTCGAATCGTCACGTTCGTCTTCCACGCGGTTGCCACTTCCCGCGGGTCTCCGCTGAGAACGATCCGTTCCCGCGCAAGCCCGGCGGCAGCCAGCAGGTAGGCGGCGGGGATCATCGGCGCCTCGTCTGCGATCAGCACGTCGAACCGTACTTTTCCGAACAGGGGATCGGCAATGACACGGGCTGCTGTGGTGGCTACCAGCCGTTTGTTTTGCAGGAAGGGTTGGCGGTTGGTGTCTTCCTCGGCGGCCAGCATCTCCCGGATCTGCTTGGTGCCACCCAGTTTCTTGATGTCACTTTTCAACTCGTCGTATTCGGGACGCAGGTCTTTCGGAATGGCGGCTTCTGGGCTGAGTTCGTCGATCCGCTGCTTGGCGATTTCCAGCTCTCGCAGCAAGCCTTGGACTTGCGCGGCATAGATGGTCCGATATTCCCCCAGGGAGGCAACGTTCTTGCCCCCCGCCTGCATGGCCAGCCGCTTCCAGATCGGCAGCGATTCGTACTCGGTCAGCGTCGCGGTGATCTCTTTGATCTTGCGCTGCACGTCGCTGAGCTGGGTGAGGAGTCGCCACTCCAGCAGCTTGACCTCGTCCAGATCCCGCTGCTTTTGGGCCTTGTAGGCCAAGAGGGGCGTGAGTTCGCGGAACCGTTCGTACTTACGCCGCAGCGCGGCCTTGTCGGCCCGCGACCGGGCATAGAATTGGTGCATCTGGGCCTCGAACCCCAAGTCAGGGAGCGTCATGCCGCCGGCCTCAACTTGCACCGGCATTTCGTACCGGCAGAGCAGGCTTTTGAACGGCAAGCCGGCGGCTTTCATCGCCCGGGCAACGGCACCCAGGATGTCGTCCGCCCGGCGATGGTTTGGACTGATCAGCAGCACACGCTTGTTGCTCCGCGCCAATTCGATGGCCAGGGTTGTCAGCTTGGTCTGCCGCGTGGCCTGATCCTCATCCCACAGGGTGCTGAAGGCCGAGGTGGCGATGGGGCTGCGTGCCAACAGTTCGGCGCGGGAGGTCTCAGGCGAGAGCCAAGGCGCGAGCCGTTCCGCCGGGCCCAAGGGATAGGCGTCCGACTTGGCGGCCATGTCCGCCAGACGTTTCGACGCGGTGTCAAAGAACGCGCTGGCGTCCGGAACGATGCTGGCCGGCTCGGGGGGCAGGTCGAACGCATCGAACGCTTGGACGAGGGCGGTAGTATTGTCGCGTCCGACAACGAACCCTTCCGTGGGCTCCTGCTCGCCCGGCGGAAGGATTGTGACCGGGATGTCTTCGGCCAATGCCGCCGAGGCCGGCAGGTCGAAGCGATAGAGGTGCAGGGTGCCGGACGTCGCCAGCTTGTGCCCGCCGCTTGCGTGGATCGGCGCGTCCAGCCCGCGCGTGGCGGCTTCATCGCGTTCCTCGGCCAGAGCCCGGGCATACTGTTGGATCAGGTCAATGAGTTTCACGTGCGAGTTTCGCTGTCAGCTTCACGTGCAGCGTCGGTGGGAATGTCGGATTCTGCAGCGGCGCCTCCCGTCCCTGCTTGCGCGACGCGTCAACAGTAGTCGCTCACCGGTCGAAATGCAAGCGATGGAGTCGATGGATTCCGAATTGACTTTTCCCGGTCCGGCCAGTATGCTTTCCCCTTTCTAACAGAGGGGTTAGCACCATGAAAGTGATCTTGAAAGAGAACGTGGAAGGGGTCGGCCATCTGGGGGATTTGCTGGATGTGTCGGCCGGGTTTGCGCGCAACTATCTGCTCCCGCGCCGTAAGGCTTTGGAAGCCAATACCCGCAACGTCAAGGAGCTGGAACATGCCAAGCGGGTCATGGCGGAGAAGGCCAAGAAGGAAAAGCTGGAGATCGAGGCTCTGGCCAAGCAAATGTCCGCCGTGTCGCTGACCGTCATGGCTCAGGTCGGCAAGGACGACAAGCTCTTCGGATCGGTGACGGTCAAGGATATCGCCGAAGGGCTGGCCGAGCAGGGCTTTACGGTGGACCGCCGCAAGATTCAGCTGGCGCAGCCGATCAAGGAATTGGGGACGGTGACGGTGCCGGTGAAGCTGCATCGCGATGTGACGGCGACGGTGGCGGTGCATGTGGTGAAGAGGCAGGAGCCGGAGGCTGAGGTAGCCGAAGCCAAAAGCGAGGCCTGATTTGGCGCTGTATGAGCTGGCGCGTCACGACGGGACGGTCGATGGAGGAGGCAAGAGACGCGGATGAGTAGCCAGGCTGTGGGTTCGCTGAAAGCGTTGAAGGCGGCTGATCCCGCCGTCTACGAGGCGATTCGCAAGGAAGAGAAGCGCCAGCGGGATAAGCTCCTGCTGATCGCCTCGGAAAATTTCGCCAGCCCCGCAGTGCTGGCGGCGCAGGGCTCCCTCATGACGAACACGTATGCCGAAGGCTACCCGGGCCGCCGCTATTACGGCGGGTGCCAGCATGTGGATACGGTGGAGTCGCTGGCGATCGAGCGCGCCAAGCAGCTCTTCGGCACCGAGCACGTCAACGTCCAGCCGCACTCGGGCTCACAGGCCAACATGGCCGCCTACCTCTCGGTGCTCAAGCCGGGGGACGTGATCTTGGGCATGGATTTGGCGCAAGGCGGGCACCTGACCCACGGGAGCAAAGTGAGCTTCTCCGGCCAGCTCTTCCAGTCCTTCTTCTACGGGGTGGACCGACAGACCGAACAGATCGACTACGACGCGGTGCAGCGCATCGCCGAGCAATGTCGGCCGAAGATGCTGGTCGTTGGGGCGAGCGCCTATGCGCGCACGCTGGACTTTCCCCGCTTCCAGGCGATCGCCAAGTCGGTCCGCGGCATGAAGGTCGTGTTCCCTGTACATCCCCGCACCGCCAAGACGATGCGCGAGGT
>JBJTAZ010000147.1:0-7247 GCA_046091085.1 Nitrospiraceae bacterium | reverse complement strand
TCACGAAAGCCAGCGCGGCCAAGGCCCGGACGGATCTCGCGCAGCGGAAGCGCGAGCTGGACCGGCTGAAATCGCTGGTGGATCGGCAGTTCGTCTCGCAGAACGATGTGGATGTGGCCGTGACAGCCTACCAAGGCGCTCAGGCGCAACTGGAGGTCGCCGAGGCGCAGGTGAAGCAGGCCGATGCGACCCTCAGTTCGGCCGATTTGGACCTCAAGTACACGGTCATCCGCTCGCCGGTGAACGGCATCGTCATCGCGCGCAACGTCGAGGTGGGCCAGACGGTGGCCGCTAGCTTTGCGACGCCGAATCTGTTCCTCATCGCGCTGGATTTGACCCAGATGCAGGTGGATACCAACGTCAGCGAGTCGGATATCGGCGGTATCGCCGAGGGCAAAGAGGCGACGTTCACGGTGGACGCCTATCCGGGCGAGCGCTTCCGCGGGCAGGTCCGTCAGGTGCGCAATGCGCCCATCAGCATACAGAACGTGGTGACCTACAATGTCGTCATCGGCGTCGATAACAAGGACATGCGGCTCAAGCCGGGCATGACGGCGAACGTCTCGATCGTCGTGGCGCGGAAAGACAATGTCCTGACCGCCCCCAACGCGGCGCTGCGCTTTACCCCTCCCAGGGCCGAGCGGGGCGAGGGGAAGCCCTCCGGTGGCGAGTCTGGCGCGCCATCCGCCCGTCCGGCAGGGGGCAAGGGACGTGGGGCGGCGGAGAAGAAAGTGTGGCGTGTGGGGGAGTCCGGCGATCCGGAAGCGCTGCCCATTCAACCAGGCATTTCCGACGGTAACGTGACGGAGATCGTCGGCGGCGAGCTGAAGGACGGGGATCAGGTCATCATCGGCATTGAAACGCCCAGAGGGGCGAAGAAGCCTGATTCTCTCCCGCCGGGTTTCGGTTCGGGGCAGCAGCGCCGGCCGGGCAGCGGCCGTGACCGGGGGGTGTAGGGGAGTCGGGAGCGCCTCTGTGCTCGCGCATCGCGCACGATGAGACTGTGCTCGCTGGACGCGCGCAGGTGAGGCAGCCCCCGTCTCCCCTTTGTATTGTGAGCGAGGAGCAGGGAATGAGGATGGGATGGGCGAACTGATCCTCTGCCAGGACCTCTGGAAAGTCTATCGCCTGGGTGACATCGAAGTGCAGGCGCTGCGAGGGGTCAGCCTCTCGATCGAACGGGGCGGGTTCGTCGCGATCATGGGGGCCTCCGGGTCCGGCAAATCCACCCTGATGAACATCCTTGGCTGTCTGGACCAGCCCACGCGCGGAACCTACCTGTTGGACGGCCTCGACATCGGCAAGGCCAGCCGTGACGAGCTGGCTGAAATCCGCAATCTGAAGATCGGCTTCGTCTTCAAGAGTTTCAACCTCATTCCCCGGACCAGCGCCTTGGAAAACGCGCAGCTACCGCTGTTTTACCGTGGGGTGTCGCTACGCCAGCAGCGTGAGCGGGCGGCGGCGGCGCTGGCCCGTGTGGGCCTGAGCGGGCGCGAGCACCATGCTCCGGCCCAATTGTCCGGCGGCCAGCAGCAGAGGGTGGCCATCGCCCGGGCCTTGGTCTCCGAGCCGGCGATCCTGTTGGCGGACGAGCCGACCGGGAACCTGGACACGGAGTCCAGCCAGGAGATCATGGCGGTGCTGGAGGCGCTCAACCGGGAGGATGGCATCACGATCATCTTGGTCACCCATGAGCCGGACATTGCGCACTATGCGGCGCGGCAAATCGTGGTGAAGGACGGGCAGATTCTGAGCGACAGAACCCGCGAACCGGCGCCGGTGGGAGACGAGTAAGCTATGGTGGCGTTTATCTGGCTGACCGTGCTGACCGCCTTTCGCATCCTGTTCCGCAACCGGATGCGCGCCGGGTTGACGATGTTGGGGATCATCATCGGCGTCGGAGCGGTGATCGCCATGGTCAGCATCGGGCAAGGGGCAAAAGCCGTGGTCCAGGCGCAAGTCGCCAGCATGGGGACTAACGTGATCATCGTGCTGCCAGGTGCTACGACCGTCGGCGGTGTCAGGGGCGGCCAGGGAAGCGCCGTGACCCTGACCGTGTCGGATGCGCTGGAGTTGAAAAAACGCGTGCCGCTCTTGAGCGATACGGGCTGGTCTAAGCGGGATGTGATGCAGATCGTTTATGGCAACAAGAACTGGAACACCCCCGTCAACGGTATCTCGCCCAGCTACCTGACGATCCGGGACTGGGCTTACTCCAGCGGCGGCCCCTTCACCCAGGCGGATATGGAATCCGGGGCTCGCGTCGCTTTGCTCGGCCAAACGGTGGTGGAGAATTTGTATGAGGTGGGCGAGGAGCCGGTAGGGTCCGTCATCCGGATTAAGAACGTGCCGTTCCGGGTCATAGGAGTGCTCGCGCCCAAAGGCCAGTCGGCGCAGGGGTCCGACCAGGACGATATCATTTTCATTCCGTTCAGCACGGCGGAGCGCAAGGTGCTCGGCACGCAGTTTCTCGGCTCGGTCGCCGCCCTCTTCGCCTCCACGGACAATCCGGATGACTTGCCGGCGGCGGTGGACGGCATACGGGAAGTCCTACGGGCGAGGCACCGTCTTCAGCCGGAGCAGCAGGACGACTTCACGATCCGCACCCAGGTGGATATCGGCCTGGTGCAGGAAGGGACCAGTCAGACCCTGACGCTCATGATGTTTTCCGTGGCCTCGATCTCGCTGCTAGTGGGTGGGATCGGAATCATGAACATCCTGCTGGTCTCGGTGACCGAGCGGACGAGGGAAATCGGCGTGCGGATGGCGGTGGGGGCCAAGCGGCGGCACATTCTGATGCAGTTCCTGATCGAGGCGATGACGCTGAGCCTGGTCGGAGGTGTGCTGGGCATCCTGTTCGGCGTGGTCGGCGCGCGGATCACGACGGTGGTGGCCGGCTGGCCGACGATTATTTCCGCGGATTCAATCCTTGTCGCGTTCTTCTTTTCTCTTGCCGTGGGACTGTTCTTCGGACTGTATCCCGCCAATAAAGCGTCGAGACTGAATCCGATCGAAGCTCTCCGCTACGAGTAGCAGGACGCGGGGTGACAGCCCTCTCGCTCCAGCGCCTCCGGGAACGGCCCTTTCGAACTTTGCCAGGCGGAACCTTCTGAAATTCCTTCGCGGACTCAGTCAGTTTCCGCTTTCCTTCCTGGCAAAATCTCGCTGGGCGCCCCGTTCCTCTGAACATGGCGAAGCGTTGAACGGGGACCGGTCTACAAGCGACCGGTCCCCGTTACAGTTTTTATTTGAAGGAACGGGCTGGGTGATCCCCAACTACGCACGTCCAACGAGGGTCTTCTGAGGCCGCGCGTTGCGCGAGCAAGGGGAGCGACCAGACTGCTCATCCTTCGGCGAGGCGACCGCAGGAGGAATTGCTAGCTTCAATGAGGCAGGGCGCGGAGCGAGACGTCTATGCGGGGATTGGTTGAGTCTTGCTCTTTATAGAGGTGAATTTCCACGATCCGGTTGTCGTTGAGGCCGAGGGCTTCGCAGAGGGCGTCTTGGGCGATCTTGAGGCCTCCGTCCACGTCGCGGCGGAGCGGCGACACGAAGTAAAAATGGATAGACAGGGCCAATGGGCCTGCGGCAAGTCGGTGGAGGAGGGCTGCTCTGGCCGGGGATTGAGCCAGGGCCAGGAGGACAAGCTGGGCCACTTGGGCCTTGTAGCTTCGCCCCACGGCGGAGAGCACGCGCCTGCCGTTGACCGTGGCATATTGATGGTTGATGCTCGGCGGCACGGGCAAGGTGAGTGATAGGCTTGATGCCGTGACGGTAGCCTGGCTCGCCTGAGATAGCGCCTGTCGGAGCAGAGGCTTGTGGCGACGCTTCGTTGGGGGAAGAAGCGGCAGGAACGGTTTGTGCGCGGGATGGGTTGGGCCGCTGGGATTCGGTTGAGCCGGACGATACGAAGTCAGGCGAAGCGGGACGGCAATTGGGCTGGAGGATACTCTACGGCGTGCTTGTGGCACCTTAGTTTGAAGAGAGCAAGTCGTAAATCTTGTTGAGGTTCTGCTCGTTCTTGTCTTCGGTCTGGCTCAGATACCGTCGCCAACTGGAGGGGTTCCAGGCTTCCAGGTGGTTGTAAAGGCCCACCAGGACGATTTCGAGGTCGTCTTCCACCGGCACAAGCTTGCGAAAGCGTCCTGGGATCAGGACTCGGCCGGCCTTGTCCAGGTCCGAGGTGCCGATCTCCGAGACGACGAAGTGCATGAAGAGCCGCTTTTGGTCGTCGTCCAGCTTGTCCTTGGTCTTGTCCAGAAGCTTGGCCCACTCGGCCGTGGAATAAATCTGCACCGAATGGTCGCCCTTCAGGAACACGACCCCGTTGCCTTCAGCCTGGACCAGTTCCCTCAAGGGGGAGGGGATGATGAATCGGCCTTTTTCATCCAACTTGCAGAGGTACTCACCGGCAAACATCGAAGGATCTCCTTCCGGTTCCCGGGTCAGGCTTTCACAGGCCGCCGATGCGGTGTAGCCGCTCGTCCGCGGAGCCACTGTTCCAGATCGGTGCGCACGAACCGCCACTCCTTGCCGAGTTTGAAGGCCGGCATGCTCCGGTCCTGGATATAGCGATAGAGAGTCCGCGGCGTGATCTTGAGGTAACGGCAGGTCTCTTCCGCCGTGAGTAGTTCGTTTGCGACCGATTTCGATGACAGAGCCATGGTGCCTTGCGTCCGCGCCTCATTTGAATCCTGCCTGTCACAGGGTTTCAGTATAGAGAAGGCCGGATAATTGTCAAGCAATCGGCCAAGTCAGTACATGTCAGTGTATGTCAGTGGTAGACGATTCCGTCTCGCCGGCCTCTGCCATTCCCTCGTCTTCCATGGCCGCCTCGAAGTCCTCGCCGAGGTCTTCGCCCATCTCCTGCCCCATTTTCTTCATGAGCCGGGCCATGCTCGCGGGATCGTTTTCGTCCAAGTCCCCGAAGTGGCTCGGATCGGCCAGGGATTCCAGCCTGGCTTCTTCCGACTTGGGCGCGGCAAAGCGGGACATGAGCCGTTCCAGGTTGGCGCTCCGGCAGTGTGTGCAGGTGAGGGGCGTCGGGTTGCTGATGCTCAGGACGAGCAGGGTGCTGCGCTTGCCGCAATCCTTGCAGCGGTATTCGTAAATAGGCATGGTCCTCACTCCAGTCGGTCAAGGTGCAAGTCTACAAGTTGGAAAGTCTGAAAGTCCGAATGTTTTGGTCTTATGACTTGAAGACCTTCAGACTTTGCGACTTTTGGTCCTTGTATATCATATCGTCCTTGCCAGGGTGCAGACGTAGATGTCGGCTGCGCCGGCTTTTCGCAAGGCTTTGGCACATTCATTGACGGTCGTGCCGGTCGTGAAGACATCGTCCACCAGGAGAATCCGTTTCTCCAGAATTGCATCGGGCCGGCGGACGGAAAAGACGCGGCGCAGGTTCTTGAGTCGGGCCGATCGGTTCAGGTCCGTTTGTGGCACGGTAGGACGCAGGCGGATCAGGTTGTCGAAGGACAAGGGGAGCCGGAGTGTGCGGTTGAGCCGATCGGCCAACAGAAGCGACTGGTTGTACTCGCGTTCGCGCAAGCGCGAGGGATGGATCGGCACCGGCATCATGAGATCGAGGCCTTGCGGCACAGCCGAGGCTTGCCATAAATCGCCCAACGCATCGGCCAGGGCCACCTTGCTATGGTACTTGAACAGGCGCAAGGCATCCTGGAGCGGCGGGGCATAGGGATAGATGGACCAGGCCTTGGTATAGGCCGGGCACCGCTTCCGGCAGTGGCCGCAGAGATGGTTGGGGCTGAAGGTGAGCGCAACCGGGGAAGCGAAGGGGCGACCGCAGCGGGGACAGGCAGGGCCGTCGAGTGGGACTATGCTGTTCCAGCAGGATCGGCAAAAGAAGGGGACCGGGTCGTCGGCCAATGCCGTGCCGCAGCCGGCGCACTCGACCGGCAACAGAACATGCAGGAGACGGCGGAGGGCTTCGGTCAGACCTTGCATCGAGTCTCCGCTGAAGATCGCAGGCTTGCGGTCAGGCGAACCGCCGACTGCAAGCCTCTTGTAGGCAATCGGCGCGAGCTCTGTCAAGTCCGGCCCGGCCGTTCTTGTGAGCCGTTGCCGGTTGTGGTATACGAGTGCGCATCGGTTCCGACGACCTGCGGCGGTGGTGGACACAGGGGCTTGGTCACACTCGACCATATTTCCAAACAGTATGCGCAGGGGCGCGCGATCGTCACGGCGCTCCGGGACGTGTCCCTGGCGGTCGGCCAGGGAGAATTCTGCGCGCTCATGGGACCGAGTGGCTGCGGCAAAAGCACGTTGCTCAACTTGATCGCCGGGTTGGATCGTCCGACCGGAGGGACCTTGGCGATCGACGGACGGTCCACGGCGGATTTCTCGGACCAAGACTGGACCAGGCTGAGGCGGGACACCATCGGCCTGGTGTTTCAGGCGTTTCATTTGTTGCCCGGGCTCAGCGCGGCGGAGAACGTGGCGCTTCCGTTGCTGTTGAGCGGTCGCCCGGTTGGCCAGCGGGTGGCCGAGTGTCTGGATGCCGTGGGCTTGCGTGGGCGGGAGCGGCATCGTCCCGGTGAACTGTCCGGGGGCGAACAGCAGCGGGTGGCCATTGCGCGGGCGCTGGTCCATCAGCCGAAGCTGTTGCTGGCGGACGAGCCGACGGGTAATCTGGATTCCCAGCAGGGCGCCGAGATCATCGCCCTGCTCCGGTCCCTGCCGCAGCGATTCGGCACGACCGTGATCGTGGCGACCCACAGCCGGGAGGCGGCGCAGCAGGCGGACCGCGTGCATGGCCTTCGGGACGGCCAGTTGCAGTGTTGAATGGTAAATTGAGCGGCGAGTTCATAACACTCGAAACCGAAGACTGAGAGCTGGCAATTATGGATTTGTCCGTCACCATCGCCGGGGTGCGAGTCCCCGGCTGCATCCAGCACGCAGCCGGGGCCCGCGGCCTCACGGGAGACGAGTTGGAAGCGTTGCGTCGCTCGCGGGCCTGCGCCATCGTCACCAAGTCCATGACGCTGGAGCCGCGTCAAGGCAATCCCGAGCCTCGGTACTATGGCTTTCCCTCCGGCTCCATCAATTCGATGGGGCTCCCCAACCTGGGCTATCGGGCCTACGCGGAGCTGATTCCCGAACTGAAACGCTTCGGGAAGCCGGTGATCGCCAGCGTGGCCGGATTGTGCGAAGAGGATTTTGTCTCGATCGCCAAGCTCATCAACGAGAGCCGGCCGGTTCTGGTCGAAGTGAACCTCTCGTGCCCG
>JBJTAZ010000146.1:0-3543 GCA_046091085.1 Nitrospiraceae bacterium | reverse complement strand
GCGCATGACCGAGACCGCGCGAATGAGGACATCGGCCCGTTGCGCCGCAGGAACCGCCCGCCAGCCGACCGCCTGCGCTTGTGCCGCCAGCACAGAGGCGGGAATGTCGCCCGGCGCCACACTCGGCATGCGACAGATGATTTCGTCCGGACGAGAGGGATTCCGCGAGGTCAGTTCCGGCCCGGACGGAACAGGCCCTGAGCCGGTCGGCATAACCAGCACTAGCCCCAGCTCGGCTCGGACGGCCACGAGGGCCTGGGTCATGGCGGTTCTGGCGGAAGCTTTGGAGAAATCCGTGTGCGGTTCGTTGGCAAAGTCCGTTCCCGGCTCTTCCTGAGGGACGTCCGGCGGTGGGGCAGGCTGGGCCAGCAACAGATCCAAGGAAGCGAACTCGGCATACTCCTTGCGCAGGAAGGATTCATTGGAGGTATTTTCCAACAGACGCCGCACGAGATAGGCCATGCCGGGAATGAACCGTCCCACCGGAACATAGAGCCGGACGCGACGTCCCTCCGCCACCACGGCATTCTGGAGCGGCTCGGCCATGCCGAAGATCATCTGGTATTCGCAGGCCTCGGGGGGCAATCCCGCCGCTTCCGCCACAGCCTGGGCATGGGCCAAACTGCGAAGGTTGTGCGTCCCAAAGGCCGGGCGGAGACAGTCGGCATGACGAATCAGCATCCGGCTCATCGCCTCGTAGTTGGCGTCTGTGGCTGCCTTATGCCGAAAAACCGGGACAGGCCAACCCCTCTGCCGGTAGCGAATCGTTTCGGAATCCCAATAGGCCCCCTTGACCAGGCGAACGCCGACCGGCGCCGCACGTCGACTCGCCCACTGAACCAGTTGCTCCAGGTCGCGGACCGACTCGGTCAAATAGGCTTGCAGGGCAATCGTGCCGTAGGGATACGACCGATAGGCCTCTTCGGACAAGAGCCGCATGAAGATCGCCAACGTCAGGTCCTTCAGCTCCGCCTGCTCCATGTCGAACGTGATACCGGCCGAAAGTCGGACCGCCAGATCCAGAATCGGACGCAGCCGCGCGGCGACCGCCCTATAGCTGCCGTCCGGATCGATGGAGTCCAACTGGGAATAGAGCGCGGATAATTTTACCGAGAGGTTGATCCTGGGCAAGGGCCCCAGATGATCTCGTTCGAGGCGGGGGTGGTGCGGCCAATCCTTGACGGCTCCGCCCAGGACCCTCAGCGCGTCGAGGCAGCGATCCCGATAGTGGTCCGCCTCCTGTTCGCTGACCGTGGATTCGCCCAGAAGGTCCACAGAAAAACCCCGCCCGTCCTTCCACAAATCGGCCAGCACCGGCAGCGCGTCGGGAATCGTGGACCCGGCAATGAACGTGCGGGCCATCTGCTCGATGCGTTTGCGGAGTGAACGAGCACTGAGCCTGGCCCCCAACTTGCTCGCCGAGACCGCTTGCAAGCCCCATTGCAGCGGCAGGGGATTGTCGCCGCCCTGCAGATCGGCAAAATACTCCTCTGCCAGCCGCGCCACCTGGGCATCGTTGCCGAGAGCGGGCAGCACGTCGATGAACCGGAACAGTCGCACCTTGAAATCCTCATTGCGCATGCACCAGTCCAACAAGCTGCTCGACCACCAGCGACGGTCGAACAGTGTCGGGGCATGACCGGCCGATTGCGCAGCCAGCGCCCGGCCGATGCGTTGAACGGCCACCTCGACCGATTGGTTAGTCGCCTCCATTGGATTCCTCTCGCATGCGCAACGCTCCGACGACACCAACCCTCAGTATACACCCTCGAAAGTTTCGCTTGAAAACGATGAATTATTCCGATAGGATGCGCCAAATTTTGCGGGCAGAGTCCGACTGAAGCGGTTTCAGCAACCAGGCCGACGCGAGGAGGGAGGCGTGGACAAACCGATACCGAAGACAGACTACCCGTGCATCGTCCTCTTCAGCGTCATCACAGCCGCCACCCTCATTGGTGTTCCCCTCTTTGCCTGGACCTACGGTTTCACGAAGCTGGACTGGCTCATGTTCGCCGTCCTCTACATGGCCAGCGGCCTGGGCATCACGGTTGGCTACCACCGGTTGATCTCGCACCGAAGTTTCGACTGCCCTGATTGGGTTAAGGTCTGCTTCCTGGTCGCAGGCGGCTGGGCCTTGGAAAACTCCGCGCTACGCTGGTGTTCGGACCATATCCGCCACCATGCGCGCTGCGATCAGGAGGAAGACCCCTACAACGCGCTCAAAGGGTTCTGGCACAGCCACTGCGGCTGGATCTTCATCAAGTCCCCCTACCGGGACGAAAAGTACGAGAGCAAACTCCGCAAAGACCCCTTGATCATGTGGCAACACCGGCACTACATCCCCATCATGCTCTCCGGCCTGCTGCTGCCTTTCGTGGTCGGGCTGGCGCATGGGGGCTGGATCGGCGGGCTGAGTTGCTTCCTCCTGGCCGGCGTCTGCCGGACCTTCCTGGTCCTGAACTCCACTTTCTGCATCAACTCGATTTGCCACCTCTGGGGTTCCCAGCCGCACGGCGCGGACGACAGCAGCAGGGACAGTTGGTGGATTTCGCTGGTCACCTTCGGCGAGGGCTATCACAACTACCACCATGCCCATCTCCGGGACTATCGCAACGGCCCCAAGTGGTACAATTTCGACCCCTCCAAGTGGCTGATCTTCACCTTGTCCAAGCTGGGGTTCGCCTCGAACCTGCAACGGTATCAGGCCTAGGTCCTTTTCCCTCACCATCCCCGCCGTTAGCCCCTTGTCTGGCAGGAAAGACAGGGCGTATCATGACGGCATGAACCGGTCCGTCTACGGCTTTGGGCACACAGGCACGACAAGGGCAGGAGGCTGATTCCATGGCAGATACAAACGCAGGACCGGTTCCACAAGCCGGGGGGCAGACCAAGCAAGACCTCATCCCCGGCGTCAAGCACGTCATCGCCGTCAGCAGCGGCAAAGGCGGCGTGGGCAAGTCCACAGTGGCGGCCAACCTGGCCGTGGCCCTGGCCCAATCGGGCGCAAAGGTCGGCGTGATGGATGCCGATATCTACGGCCCCAACATTCCGATGATGATGGGCGTGACCAAGCCACCCGAGCAGGCGGACGGCAAGATCACACCGGCCGAGAGCCACGGAGTCAAAATCATTTCGATGGGCTTCTTCGTGCCGGAAGACACGGCCATCGTCTGGCGGGGCCCGATGATCCACACGGCCATCCAGCAATTCTTCCGGGACGTGACCTGGGGAGAGCTGGACTACCTCCTCATCGACCTCCCGCCGGGAACGGGAGACGCCCAGCTCACCATCTCGCAACTGGTGCCGCTCTCCGGCGCCATCACGGTCACCACCCCCCAAGAAGTGGCCCTCCATGACGTTCGGAAGGGCATGATGATGTTTCAGAAGGTCAACGTGCCCTTGATGGGCATCATCGAAAACATGAGCTACTTCCTCTGCGGCCATTGCGGGGAACGGACAGAAATTTTCTCAACCGGCGGGGGCGAGCGGGCGGCCGAGAAACTGGGCATTCCCTTCCTGGGACGGATTCCGATCGATCCGGCC
>JBJTAZ010000145.1:0-4437 GCA_046091085.1 Nitrospiraceae bacterium | reverse complement strand
GAAGAAAGCCATCCAGCGTGGCACTGGCGAGCTGCCCGGCGTCACCTACGAAGAGTTCACGCTGGAAGGGTATGGGCCTGGGGGGACGGCCCTCTTGCTGGAAATCACCAGCGACAACCGCAACCGCACCGTTGCGGAAATCCGGAACCTGCTCACGAAAAACGGCGGCAACATGGCCGAAGCCGGCGCCGTTTCCTGGCAGTTCCACAAAAAGGGTCTGCTCGTGGTGGAAAAGGGCAAGGTGGAGGAGGATAAGCTTCTGTCCCTGGCCTTGGATGCCGGCGCTGAGGACGTAAAGGTGGACGAGAAGGCTTTCGAGGTGATCACGGATCCCCACGACTTCGAGGCGGTCAAGAAGGCCTTGGCCAATGCAAAGATCGAACCCGCCCTGGCCGAAGTCACCTTCGTGCCACAGAATCACGTGAAGCTGGCGGAGAAGGCAGCCGAACAGATGCTCAAGCTCATGGAAGTCCTGGATGAACACGACGACGTGCAGAAGGCCCATGCGAACTTCGACATTCCAGACGAAATCATGGAGAAGGTGGCGGCAGCGGGCTGAAACAAGTGTTGGGTTTTAAGTTATGAGTGTTGAGTTGTGGGATCGAAAACTCAAAACCAATAACTCAAAACTCAAAACTCCATGATTGCGGCATTAACCGGCCGGCTGGCCTTCAAGTCCCCTTCCCATATCACGCTCGATGTCCACGGCGTCGGGTATGAAGTCCTCATCCCCCTCAGCACCTTTTACTCTCTGCCGGAGTTGAATGAGCTTGCGGCGCTTAGCGTCCATACCCATGTGCGGGAGGATGCGATCCAGCTCTTCGGCTTTCTGACGCTTCTGGAGAAGGAGGCGTTCATCCTGCTCACCGGAATTTCCGGCATCGGTCCGAAACTGGCCTTGAGCGTCCTGTCCGCCCTGAGCGTGGCCGACATGATCGCGGCCGTGAGGGCCGGCGACGTGGACACGTTAGCGACGGTGCCTGGCGTCGGGAAAAAAACCGCAGCCAGGATCGCGCTGGAGCTGAAAGATAAGGTTGAGCGGTTGACCGCCGGGTCCGTGCCCTCGCCGGACACATCTGTTGAACCGCTGAACCAGCTTCAGGAGGATGCCTTGTCCGCGCTGGTCAACCTGGGCTATAAACCGGCCGAAGTCAAGCAGACGCTCAAGCGAGTGGCGGCCAGTTCGTCGGCTGCCGGTACGTTACAAGAGGTCATTCGAGAGGTTCTGAAGGACCTGGCGAAGGGATAGCGGATGGGAGAGAGCAAAAAACCGACGATCACGGCGGTTGGCGGACGGTTATTGATGGCGCTGGCCCTGTCGGCGTTTCCTCTTGCAGCCTTGGCCGAAGACGAATCGCCCAAGAGCATCAGGATGACCTGCGGGACCTGCCCACCAGGCTATGCCAAGACGGGCGTTACCCAAGCGCCGCAGGTTTGCAAGGACGGTGATCCGGTTCTGGTGGAATGTGTGCCCATCGGCGCGATGAATCTCCTGGCGGTCTGCGGTTCCTGCCCCGAAGGCTATCGCCAGGTTGGGGGATCGTCCGTGCCGGCTCGTTGCGGGAGCGAGGATGGGGGGCGCATGAGCCAGTGCCAGCTTGAGAAGTTCGAGAGCAATCTGCCGGATCCGAGCAAGGGCGGACTCTTCTGCCCGCCCAATTGTGTCGGGACGATGCCGACGCCGGGTCAGGGGGCGATGCCGCCTCCGCCGAAGTATACGCCCACGCCAAGCGATGCGTCCAAGGAAGCCAAGTGACCGACCGGATCGTGACGAGCCAGATGACGGAAGATGAGCGAGGGCTGGAGGCGACGCTCCGTCCCCAGACGCTGGAGGAGTATGTCGGACAGGAGCGGATGAAGGAATCGCTGCGCATTTGCATCGAAGCGGCAAAGCGCAGGGGCGAAGCTCTGGATCATGCCATCTTTTACGGTCCGCCGGGGCTGGGCAAGACGACGATCGCCCACATTATCGCGCGGGAAATGGGAGCGGCGATCCGCTCCACCTCTGGCTTGGTTCTGGCTCATGCGGGAGACTTGGCGGCGATCCTGACGAACCTGCAGGAGCGCGATGTGCTCTTCATCGATGAAATCCATCGCCTGCCGGCATCCGTTGAGGAGGCGCTCTATCCGGCCATGGAAGACTACCAGCTCGATCTGGTCGTCGGGCAGGGGCCCTCGACCCGCACGATCAAGCTGGATCTGCCGCGATTTACCTTGATCGGGGCCACGACCAGGGCCGGGGCCTTGACTTCGCCCTTACGGGAACGGTTCGGGCTGGTGAACCGGCTGGACTTCTATGCGCCCTCCGATCTCCAAACTATCGTCACCCGTTCGGCCGGCCTACTGGGTATTCCAATCGCTCCCGAAGGCGCCGCGGAAATCGCCGGCCGCGCCAGGGGTACGCCCCGAATCGTCAACCGCTTGATCAAGAGAGTCCGCGACTTTGCCCAGATCAAGGCGGAGGGCCAGGTGACTCGTCAAGTGGCCTGCGATGCCCTGGTCTGGTTGGGGGTGGACCAAGCTGGTTTCGATGAGATGGATCGGAAGATTCTCCTGACGATTCTGGATAAGTTTGGGGGCGGTCCGGTTGGGGTCGAATCCTTGGCGGCAGCCGTTAACGAAGAAAGGGGCACGTTGGAAGACGTCTATGAACCATTCCTCATTCAATCCGGCTATTTGGAGCGCACCGCTCGCGGTCGGCAAGCGACCAGACTCGCCTTCGAACACTTTGGAAAGGCTAAGGATTTACTAAGTTAGCCAAGAAGCCTCCAGCCTTCGTTCAGCAGCGCGCATCGTAGAAATCCCCCAGTGAAGGAGCAGTGGGGATCACGTGGAAAGTTGATGGTCAGTCGCCCTCTGCAAACTATTCGAATCCCATTGATAAACCTTGCAAACCCTCACAGGTTGCTGTACCATTTCCGGTCTGGCTATCAGGCAATTCAGCCCTATGGCCGGATGGGCATCATATGGCAAACAAACAGGACATCCAGCAGTTCCGGAAGGAGATCGATCGGATCGACGACGAGATCCTGCGTCTGCTGAACGAACGTTCCAAGTCCGTGATTGAAATAGGCAAACTGAAGAAAGAGTCCGATCAGCACGCCAATCTGCACACGCCTGGCCGGGAAGCGGAAATCGTCGATCGCCTCACGGCTCAAAATCGTGGCCCGTTTCCCAACGACGCTATCCGGCCAGTGTACCGGGAAATCATGTCTGCCTCTTTGTCACTTGAGGGGCCTCAGAAAGTCGCCTACTTCGGGCCTGCCGCCACCTTCACACACCTGGCCTGCATCAAGAAATTCGGCTCGTCGGCCCAATATGTGCCGGTCAACAGCATCAAAGATGTGTTCGATGAAGTGGAGCGGGGGCGCGCCAATTTCGGGGTGGTGCCGATCGAGAACTCGACCGAGGGCGTCGTCAACTATACCCTCGACATGTTCGTCGATTCCACCTTGCTGATCTACGGCGAGGTGCTGCTGGAAGTCTCCCATTACTTGCTCTCGAAAACCGGCCGGCTCGAAGACATTACGAAGATCTATTCGCACCCGCAACCTATCGCCCAATGCCGTCATTGGCTGGAGACCAATTTGCCGCAGGTGCCGGTTTCCGAAGTGACCAGCACGGCCCGCGCGGCCGAGATCTGTGCGACCGACCCGACGGCGGCGGCGATCGCCTCCGAATTGGCCGCGCAACTCTACGGGTTGAAGATCATCAAGGCTCGGATCGAGGACAACGTCCACAACTTCACCCGCTTTTTGATCCTCTCGAAGAAAGCGCCGGAACGGACCGGCAAGGACAAGACCTCGATCATGATCTCGGTGAAGGACAAAGTCGGCGCGCTCTACGATCTGCTGCGGCCCTTCGCCTCGCACGGCCTCAACATGACCAAGATCGAATCCCGGCCATCTCGTCGCAAGGCCTGGGAGTACTTCTTCTTCGTGGACGTCGAGGGCCATGTCGAAGAAGAACCGGTGAAGAAGGCGCTGGACGAGATCAAGGGCCGTTGCCTGTTTCTCAAAATTCTGGGGTCCTATCCGGCCCACAGCTAACCCTATGCCGCTCAACGTCCATCCAGATATCGCGTCGCTGACGCCCTACGGTCCCGGGAAACCGGTGGAGGAACTGGAGCGAGAGCTGGGGATTTCCAAGGCCGTCAAGCTGGCGTCGAACGAGAATCCGCTCGGCCCTTCGCCCAAGGCCTTGGCCGTGCTGACCGAAGTCACGGGCACGTTGCATCGTTATCCCGACGGTGGCGCCCACAAGCTGCGCGGAGCGCTGGCGGATCGTTGGAAGGTACAGCTGGAGCAGGTCATTCTCGGCAACGGGTCGGACGAGATCATCGGTCTTCTGGCGCGAACGTTTTTATCGCCCGGCGACGAAGCCGTGATGGCCGACCAGACCTTCGTGATCTACAAGATGGAGGTCACCGCCGCGCAT
>JBJTAZ010000144.1:0-11967 GCA_046091085.1 Nitrospiraceae bacterium | reverse complement strand
ATCCAGGATGCGGCGGACCTGGCGTGCGTGGGCGGCGAGGTCGCCGCTGTCGAGGCGTACCCCGTTGATCGTGATGCCCTGCTGTTGCAGACGCGGCGCCAGGGCCACGACTTTTTCCGCGGCGGCCTCCGTGTCGTAGGTGTCGAGTAGCAGGACGACGTTGTCCGGATGCGACCGGGCGAAATGCTCGAACGCGTCGCTTTCGTCGGTGTGAGCTTGCACGAACGAATGCGCCATCGTGCCATACCCCGGAATGCCGAACTGTACGCCGGCCAGCACCGTCGCCGGTCCGGCGAAGCCGGCCAGATAGCTGGCCC
This sequence comes from Nitrospiraceae bacterium, assembly GCA_046091085.1. Lineage (GTDB taxonomy): Bacteria > Nitrospirota > Nitrospiria > Nitrospirales > Nitrospiraceae > SYGV01. The sequence continues at coordinate 11,650 of JBJTAZ010000144.1, read as the reverse complement.
GCGCGGCGAGCACGCCGGCCTCTGCCCCATGGGCGCGGCGCAGTCCAAAATCGATGAGCGGCCTGTCCCCTGCAAGCAACACGAGCCGAGCCGCTTTCGACGCGATCAACGTCTGAAAATGCAGCAGATTGATCAGGCGGGTTTCGACAAGTTGCGCCTGGGGCAGCGGCGCGATCAGACGCAGGACCGGCTCGTTCGGGAAAAACGGGGTGCCTTCCGGCATCGCCTGGATGTCCCCCCCGAAGCGGAGGCGTGCCAGGTAATCCACGAACGAGGTGGACACCTTCCCGCTCGTCTTCAGCCAATCCAGCTCCCAGTCCGAGAAACGGAGTGTTTCGAGGTAATCGGCACGATCTCGTGCCCATGCGGGACCGCGAGGCTTCCGCCGGGTAGAAAATCGTTCTGGATGTCCGCGATGAAGAGCGCGTCACCTCGCTCGAGTTTCACCGGGAACCTCCTCGTGTCGCGAGTATAGCACGTTAGGTCTGCTGCGCTTGCACAGGGGAGCGATTGGTCGGAAACGCTCCTCCGCGCTGTTCGACGTGGCACATGCTCCTTGCCCATCGGAAAGGCTCAATGCTAGCATGGCTCGAGACCGAAGCGGTGGCCGACGTTTGTGGCGACGATGACCGGGATGTCGAGGGCGGGCTGGTGTGAATACGGCCGCCACAAGCAGCCGGCTCAATCAAGTGGCGGGCAGTTGCCGGAGGCGATGCGTATGATGCCGAAATGCAGGGGCTGTAACTGGACAGGAGTTGCGCTCTTCCGACCCTGCGTGCCCGTGCTGCTGATCCTATCGTGCTGTTGCTGGCAGGGAGCGTGTCTGGAGGCGTGGGCCGAGGCGGAGGTGCTGGCTGGCGCGTCGCTGGCGATCGACGGGCAGGTCATTTCGGATCGTGCGGCCGTGGTCGGGCATCCCACCGTGAAAGAAGTGCTGGCCGCCTTTGGACGAGCGGAGGACGCCCTACAGAAAGAAGATCTGGAGGCCCTGATGCGCTTCTACGCCACCGATTACAATTACAACGGGTTGAAGCGAGCCGATGTCCGACGTGTGTGGGGTGAAGTCTTTGAGCACTTTCGGGCGATCGCGTCGACGCATCACTTTACGGAGTTGCGCGTGGTGCAGGTCGGCTCTCATCCTCGCGTGGAATTGACCTGTACGGGCGGGCTCTATGCCATAGGGAAGGCGAGCGGCCGGCGGGTCACGATCGATAGCTGGTTCCGCGAGGTTCACTATCTGGTCAAAGAGGATGGAGTCTGGCACTTTCACGGCAACGCGGGGAATGCGCCGACCGAGGTACCGGCCTGGTCCGCGCCCCATCACCCGCTGTTTTGACGGATCATGGCGTGGCAACGATGCGATGCAAAAAGGCGGGCAGTCGCCTCTTCGGCGTCACTCTGGCGTTTCTCCTCGTGTTGCCGGTGAATTCTTTGCATGCGATTTCCGGTACGCTGGACGTGCTGTGGCGGGATACCAATCCGGTGCCTCGCGGGGACTGTCTGCATTTTCTCGTCAAAGCCTGGCCCTACAAAGTCTATCGGGGCCTGACGTCGCCGCACGATTGTCTGGTCAAGGCGATCCAGGACTACCGCAGCGGCGATCACGAAGAGGCGATGGGCTGGCTGCAAGCGGCGATCTGTCCAGACCGGGAGGCTCAGCAGGATTTCGTCCGCCAGGCTCCTGCCGTCCTGGAGTACTTGCTCGCGACATATGGATCGGAAGTCGGGTAGGCAAAGCCATTCATGATCCTCTGGTTCGTGATTCTTTATCTGCTCGCTTCGGTCGGCATCGGGCTGTACGCGTCAAGACGTGTCCATAACGCCAAGGACTTTGCTGTCGCCGGCCGCAGTTTGCCGTTGCCGATCGTCACGGCCACGGTCTTCGCCACGTGGTTCGGCGCCGAGACCGTCCTGGGTATCTCCGCCACATTCGTGAAGGATGGGTTGCGCGGAGTGGTCGCCGATCCGTTCGGCTCCAGCCTATGCCTGATCCTCGCCGGATTGTTCTTCGCCCGCCGCCTCTACCGCATGAACCTGTTGACCATTGGCGACTATTACCGGTTGCGGTACGGACGCTCGGTCGAGATGCTGTGCACGCTGTGCATTGTCGCCTCCTATCTGGGCTGGGTCGCGGCGCAGGTCAAGGCGCTCGGCCTGGTGTTCAATGTCGTCACGGACGGCGCGATGAGCCAGCAATTGGGTATGGTCGTCGGGGCGGCCATTGTGCTGACCTATACCGCCTTTGGCGGCATGTTCTCGGTGGCGATCTTGGATTTCGTCCAAATCACGGTGATCATGGGCGGCATGCTCTACATCGGCCATGTCATCAGCGGTCTGACCGGCGGGGTCGGGGCGGTGATCAGCCATGCGGCGGCGGCCGGCAAACTGAACTTCTTTCCCGATGCGAGCCTGAACGCCTGGATTCCGTTTGTGGGGGCCTGGATGACCATGATGTTGGGCTCGGTCCCGCAGCAGGATGTCTTTCAGCGCATCTCTTCGGCGAAGAATGAGCAGACTGCCGTGCGCGGCTCGGTGTTGGGCGGTTCGCTGTATTTCCTGTTCGCCTTCGTGCCCATGTTTCTGGCCTATTCGGCCACGTTGGTGGACCGGAGCCTGTTCGGCTTGTTGTTGGAGAAGGATCCGCAGCTGGTCTTGCCGACGTTGATTCTTCAGTACACGCCGGTCCTGGCCCAGATCATCTTTTTCGGCGCCTTGCTCTCGGCCATCATGAGTTGTTCGAGCGCGACCTGGCTGGCGCCGTCGGTGGCCTTCAGCGAGAACATCCTGAAAGGGTTCCGTCCGAACATGAGCGACCGGACGTTCCTGCGCATGATGCGAGCCGTCCTGATAGGCTTCACCGTGGTGGTGCTGGTCTTCGCACTGAACAGCCAGGCCAGCATCTTCAAGATGGTCGAAAGTGCCTATAAGGTTACGCTGGTGGCCGCGTTCATTCCCCTGTTCGCCGGTCTCTACTGGAAACGGGCGAACAATCAGGGCGCTCTCTGCTCCATTGCCGCCGGCCTCATCGCGTGGATTGGCCTGGAGCTGTTGGGGCTGCCTGACGCCGTATGGCCGCCGCAGCTGATCGGCTTTTTGGTGGCTGGGGGCGGCATGGTCGCCGGGTCTCTGCTGCCATCCTTCTGGTCATCCGTGGCTTCCGCCCATCCCCACAGGCAGTAGGGAGCAGGCTGTTCCCTGCGCATGTTCCCGCAAGGGGCTCGTTCTTTTCTGTAGAGGGGGAAATCGTTACAATGGTGTCCTGCGTCGGTGAATGTCAGTCATCTGAAGGAGGTTGCCGCGATGGTCAAGATGGTCGAAATGGATTCCAGGGTGACGCTGTTCGCGCAGATGGAGGAGCAGAGCGGGCCGGTGGTGCTGATCAATAAGTTCACCGTCGAGCCGGAGCATGTCGTGCAGCTGCTCGAAGCCTGGAGGTTCGATGCGGCTTTGCTCAAAAAGAAGCCGGGGTTTATCTCCACCCAGCTGCACCGGGGCATCGGGGGCAGCTGCGTGTTCGTCAACTATGCGGTATGGGAGTCGGTGGAACTGTTCAAACAGGCGTTCAAGGACCCGGAGTTTATCGCTTCATTGGCCAAGTATCCGCCCAGCGCCGTGGCCTCGCCGCATCTGTTCACCAAGGTGTCGGTCCCAGGGATCTGCGGGGCGTGACGTTTCTCGCCTAAGACTTTCCGAGATCGGTCCCTCTCGCTTGATGCGTCTTGGCGCATGCAATTGGGTGTTCATCGCCCCCCCATGCCGAGTGAGCCGTTCCCGCCTTTCGTTGCAATCACCCCGTAATTCTCCTAGAATTCTCGCTGTATCTGCGTTTTCATCCGTAGAGGTGAATCCCTTGAGTGAGGCTACGGAAGTTGCTGCCGAGGCCAGAGGGCCAGGGGCCGTGATGGCCTGGGTGGGGCATACGGTCTTGTCCTGGTATGCCTATGCCGCCGATCTCGTGGCGTTGGTGTATGTGTCTCTGCGTGAGTTGGCCAATCCCGTCGAGCGGGTGCGCCGGACCGCCTCCGGGGTGATCCTGCGCCAGATATTGTTTACCGGCGTGGACGCGCTACCGGTCATGAGCGCCATCGCGCTCATGGTGGGCATTATCATCATCACTCAAGCCGGCACTCAGTTGCCGAAAGTCGGGGCCGGGGATCAAATCGGCAACATCATCGTCGTGACCGTGGTTCGAGAGCTGGGCCCGTTGTTGACGATGTTCATTGTGGTCGGGCGATCCGGGTCCGCGATCACGACCGAATTGGGGTATATGCGCGTCGGGCAGGAGATTACCGCGTTGGAGCTGATGGGCGTGCAGGTCACGCGGTTTATCGTGATGCCCAGGATGATGGGGATGATCCTCTCCATGATCTGCCTGACCTTGTATTTCGATACGGTGGCGGTGCTGGGTGGGTTCGTCGTGGCGAAGCTCAAGCTCACGGTGCCCTTTGCCGCACGAGATTTGCTGGAAAATACTCAGAAGTGCGGCAGTGGGCGGCAACTCAGTGACCTGCTGAGCCGCTCGCAATCAGGGTCTTGACCGCGGCGAGCACCTCGACTGGCGGCAGTTTGGTCACCGAGCCGGTCTTTCGGGTCTTCAGTTCGACCTGGCCCTGGGCCAGCCCTTTCTCGCCGATCACGAGGTGAAACGGCGCGCCGATCAGGTCTGCGTCGTTGAACTTCACCCCGGCACGTTCGTCCCGATCGTCCCACAACACTTCGACGCCGGCCTGGTTAAGCTGGTCGTAGAGAAGCTGTGCCTGGGCCAGCACCGTTTCCGACCGGCTGAGGGGCAGCAGGTGGACATGAAACGGGGCGAGAGGGATCGGCCAGATAATGCCTTTGGCGTCGTGATTCTGCTCGATGGCGGCAGCGGCCGTGCGGCTGACGCCGATGCCGTAGCACCCCATGACGGCGAGGCGTTCCTGGCCTTGAGCGTCGAGGAATGTGGTGCCCATGGCCTTGCTGTATTTGGTGCCCAACATGAAGACATGGCCCACTTCGATGCCTTTGGCGACGTTCAAGCGGCCGTCGCCGCGGGGCGAGGAGTCTCCGGCCACGGCATTGCGCAGGTCCGCGACCTGCGCAATGGAAAAGTCACGGTCCTTGTTTGCATCAATGTAGTGTTGATCGGCCTCGTTTCCGCCCACGACGACGTTTCGCATCACGGCGACGGTCTGGTCGGCCAGAATCCGGACGTTCGTGAGGCCGATCGGGCCGGCGAATCCCACCGGAGCGCCGGTGGCTTTGGTCACGGTATCCGGATCGGCCAATTCCAGGTCGGTGACGCCGAGCAGCTTTTTCAGCTTGACCTCGTTGGCCTCGTGATCGCCACGGACCAATACGGCGACGAGTTCCGTGGAGGTCTTGTAGAGCAGCGTTTTGACGAGCTGCGTGGGGGCGACCTTCAAGAGTGCGCAGACTTCTGCAACCGTCCTTGCGCCTGGGGTCGGTACTTTGCGCAAGGGCCGAAGGACTTCCGGCGACGTATCGGCAGGAGGGGGTGCCTCGGCACGCTCCACGTTGGCCGCATAGGTGCCGCCCTCCGCGTAGACGATGGTTTCCTCGCCGGTCTCGGCCAGGACCATGAATTCATGGGAGGAACTGCCGCCGATCAGCCCTGTGTCCGCCTCCACGGCCCGGAAGGTCAGGCCGCAACGGGTGAAGATGCGCTGATAGGCGTCGTACATCTTTTGATAGCTGAGCGTTGCGCCGGCCTCATCCTGGTCGAAGCTATAGGCATCCTTCATGATGAACTCGCGACCGCGCATGAGCCCGAAGCGCGGGCGGATTTCGTCCCGGAATTTTGTTTGGATCTGGTAACAGTTGAGCGGCAGTTGCCGGTAGGAGCGGACCTCCCGCCGGATCAGGTCCGTGATGACTTCCTCATGCGTGGGGCCGAGGCAAAAGTCCCGCTCGTGCCGGTCCTTGAATCGAAAGAGTTCCTTGCCGTAGAAGTCCCAGCGGCCCGTTTCGCGCCACAGTTCGGCCGGTGAGGCGATGTGCATGAGCAGTTCCTGGGCGCCGGCCCGGTTCATCTCCTCCCGCACGATGTGCTCCACCTTGCGGAGCACCCGCAAGCCCAAAGGGAGATAGGTGTAGATCCCTGCCGCCACCTTCCGGATCATGCCGGCCCGCAACATGAGGCGGTGGCTGACGGTTTCGGCCTCACCCGGGTCGTCGCGGAGCGTCGGGATCAACATCTGTGATGTGCGCATGGGTTCCTTTGAGCGGTCGGGTTTCGGCAATCAGCTCTCAGCGTCAGAGTTTCGGCCATCCGTGCTTGGCCGAATGCTGACGGCTGATCGCTGTCGGCTGTGTGTTAGTGAGAAATCAACCGTTGAATGTCGTTCCAGAAGGCAAAGACCATGATGCTGACCAGCAGAAGCAAGCCCACCTGTTGGGCGATCTCGCGCTGGCGATCCCCCAGCGGCTTGCGCAAGATGGCTTCGATCGCAAAAAAGAGCAAGTGCCCTCCGTCCAGGATGGGAATGGGCAGCAGGTTGAGGACGCCGAGGTTGATGCTCAGGATGGCGATGAGGAACGCCACGCTGGAGACGCCTTGCGCCGCGGCTTCGCCGGACATGTTGGCGATGGTGAGGGGCCCTCCGATATTCTTGCTGGAAATTTCCCCCGCGATCATTTTGTAAATGCCGATCGCCGTCAACTCGGTCCATCCCCAAGTCGCCTCCAGGCCATGGATGGCCGCCATGAATGGGTTCGAGGCTCGGATGATCGAGCGTCCCGGTCCCGAGATGCCGATCTTGCCCACTTCCACGGTCTTGCCATCCACGATCGTCTTATCGGTCGCAGGGATTACTGTGAGGGGCACGATCAGTCCCTCGCGCTGTACTTGAAAGTGGAGGGGGCGGCCTGGGTTGTCCTTCACGAGACTGGTCATTTGAGACCAGGTCCGGATTTCCTGTCCTTCGATCGTCAACACCCGGTCGCCGTCACGAAACCCGGCGGCCATGGCCGGAGAGCCGGTCATGACGGCGGTGATGACGGGCGTGGTTTCTTCAATCCCGAGGCGATAGGTGACCACCTCTTTCCCGTTGTCTTGGGCGGTCGATGGCGTCGGCGTGACCACCAGGGTCTTCACAAGGTCCCCTCGGCGCACATCGAGGGTCATGGCCTGGCCGTTGCTCTTAGCTACCGCGTCGAACAGTTCGCTCTTGCTGGAAATGTCCTTCTCGTTGACGCGGATGATGCGGTCGCCCACTTTCATGCCGGCCAGATCGGCCGGGGAGCCGGGTTTGAGCGCCTCGACATCGGGCGTGAGGTCTTGGAACGTGGGGACGAACAGGGGCGCACCGGTGGCCAGCCAGCCGGAGAAAATCAGATAGGCCAACAGGAAATTGAAGCCGGGTCCGGCGGCGACGATGGCCATTTTGCTGAGCAAGGGCTGGTGCACGAAGGAGCGCCGTTGCTCTTCGGGTGTGACCGCGTCGGTTTCTTCCTCGCCGAACAACTTGACGTAGCCGCCCAGCGGCACGGCCGACAGCAGGTATTCGGTTTCGCCGACCTGCCGGCCGAACAGCTTGGGGCCGAACCCGATCGAATACTTCAGGACCTTCACGCCGATCCACCGGGCCGCCAGGAAGTGGCCCAGTTCATGAAAGGAGACGAGCACACCCAGCACGAGCAGGAACCACCAGGCCTTCTGCGCGAGCACCCAAATCGCATCCGGCGACCAAGCCAACAATGAAGACAGCACGATAGGCACTCCTTCGATCAGGCTAGTTGATTGCGTGGCTGCGGACTAATTCGCCGGCTTTTTCTCTTGCCCAGCGATCCGCCTCCAGCGCGTCTTCCAGGACGGTGACTTCACGCCGCTGGTGGGCGTTCATCGTCTCCCGGATGACGGACGCAATACCCGGGAAACCGATGCGCGTCTCGAGGTAGGCGGCGACCGCCAATTCGTTGGCGGCATTCAGGGTGGCCGGCATCGTGCCGCCGATCTTGAGCGATTCGTAGCCCAGCCCCAGGCAGGGGAAGCGTTCGTGGTCCGGACGGTAAAACGTAAACTTGCCGATTGCAGGCAGGTCCAGGGGCGGCTGGCCGAGGGGCAGCCGTTCCGGGTATGTCATCGCGTAGGCAATCGGCGTGCGCATGTCGGGGTGGCCGAGTTGGGCAATCACCGATCCGTCCCGGTATTCCACCATCGAATGGATGATGCTTTCGCGGTGCACGATGACGTCGATCTGCGAGGCGGGCAGGTCGAAGAGCCAGCGGGCTTCCACGACCTCCAGGCCCTTGTTCATCAGGGTAGCGGAGTCGATCGTGATCTTGGCGCCCATCTTCCAGTTGGGATGCTTGAGCGCCTGCTCAGGCTTCACGTGCCGCATCTGCTCCAGTGGCATGTCCCAGAGGGGGCCTCCGGAGGCGGTGAGAATCAGGCGCTGGATGTCTTCCCGCCTGTGCCCTTCCATGGATTGGAAGATGGCACTGTGTTCGCTGTCCACGGGAAAAATCTTCACGCCCCGCTTCTTGGCTTCTTCCTGCATGAGCCGCCCGGCCATGACCATTGGTTCTTTGTTGGCCAAGGCCACCGGTTTGCCGGCCTGAATCGCCGCCAGGGTCGGCACGAGGCCGGCCCCGCCGACGATGGCCGAAATGACCAGATTGGCTTGGGGGAGGCGGGCGACTTCCGACAGGCCCTCCACTCCGGAGAGGATGCGGACGGGCATGCCTTTGCAGCGAATCCTAAGCATGTCCGCCGCCTTGGGGTCGGAGAGCGCCGCCGCTTCGGGCTTGAAGGTGCGAATTTGTTCTTCAAGCTTGTCGACGTTGCTCCCGGCCGTCAACCCAGCGACCCGGAATTGGTCTGGGAACTTGGCGACGATGTCCAGGGTGTTGGTGCCGATGGAGCCCGTTGACCCCAGGATGATGATCTGTTTCATATCGCGCTCCAGAAGCGCGCAGCGATCGGCGCTCGGCCGATGGCGCGGCTCATCCTTTCACGAGCGTTACGTAGAAGTAAAAGGCCGGCGCGGCGAACAAGAGGCTGTCCAGCCGGTCCAGCATCCCCCCGTGGGCGGGAATGAGACCGCCGGAATCCTTCACGCCTGCGCTCCGTTTCAACACCGATTCTGTCAAGTCGCCCACAATGCCCGCTGCCGTCAAGAGCGTCGCGGCGGCCAAGCAGTCGGTCAAGCTGAACGAGGGCAGAAACCAGACCCTGGCAAGACCTGCGACCAGCACGGCCAGGAGCAAGCCGCCGATGGCCCCTTCGATGGTTTTGTTCGGACTGACGATCGGGGCCAGTTTGTGGCGTCCCAGCGTGCTACCCTCGTAGTAGGCGCCGGTATCTCCGGCCCAGGTCACCAGGAACAGGAAAAAAATCAGCCATTCGCCATCGGGCAGCAACCGGGTGGACAGGAGCGAGCCGAGCGTCAGCCCGATGTAGAAGACCCCGAAGACCAATACGGCCGAATCGGCCAGTCCATGCTCGATGTCGCGAGGTGTCATCAGCCGCGAGGTCAGCACGGCGATCAGCGTCGTGAGGCCGATCGTCCGCATGGACAGGACACCAGGCCATTGCAAGCCGGCCAACACGATGAGCATGAGAGTCAAGCCGATGCCGACTTCCAGAGGGGCGCGTACGCCTCGGAAATGCAGCCGGTACAACTCCGCCAAGGCGCACAGGGATGCGGCGGCCACCAGCGCAAAAAACGCGATGGGGGGACCGTACCGAACCAACGCATAGAAGAAGGGGATGAAGACCAAGGCCGGGTAAATCCGCCGAGCGTCCAACGGCCGTCCCTTGGGGAAGCTGACCGGCTCGCTTGTCGTCTGCGCGGCGTCCAACGGCCCTCCGACTCACAGCCCGCTCTGCGTGACCGTATCCGGAACCTGGCCGAAGCGCCGTTCGCGTTTCTGATAGTCCAGGAGGGCCAGCAGCGCCTCGCGCCGGCGGAAGTCCGGCCAGAGCGTCGGGGTGAAGAACATTTCCGTATAGGCCAGCTGCCAGAGGAGGAAGTTGCTGATGCGGGTTTCGCCGCTGGTCCGAATCAGCAGGTCCGGGTCCGGCAAGCCATGGGTGGACAGATAGCCTTCCAAAAAGGCCTCGTCAATCGACTCCGGCTGGACGGTGCTCGCTTGGACGTCTTCCGCCAGACGCCGGACCGCGTCCACTATTTCCGACCGGCCGCCGTAGCTGAGCGCTACGTTGAGCATGAGCTTATCCAGATGCGCCGTTTCCCGTTCGACCCGGCGGACCCAGTTGAGGGCTCCAGAGGGCAGGGTGTCCACGCGGCCGATGGCGCGAAATTTTGCCCCCTTGCGGATCAACTCGTTCATCTCGGTCTGGAGGTAGTTCTCCAGCAACATCATCAGCGCGTTGATCTCGTTCGCCGGCCGCTTCCAGTTCTCTTGCGAAAACGCGTAAATGGTGAGCGCGCCGATGTTCAGGTCGCGGCAGAGCGTGATGACCTCGCGCACCGACTTGATGCCTTCGGCATGGCCGGCGATCCGGGGCAGCCCTCGGAGTTCGGCCCATCGGCCGTTCCCGTCCATGATGATGGCAATGTGCCGGGGCAGCAGTTCCGGGTCCAGCAGGGCGAGGAGTTCGTCCTCCGAGAGGTGGTCGCGATTGGTGTCGGGAATTTTGGTCATGCGCAGCGCAATGGTCCTTGTATTCCAATCATTTCTTGAGCATCGGTCTCGTCAGGCGGGTGAACGTAGTCTACGGTCTGCGGCCTCAAAAGTCAAACGGTTGCGGGGGGCAACCCCATCAGATATACTCACCAATCGGCCCCAATGGAGTAGCGAAAAATGCCGCAGATACATGACGTCGAACTGGCCCAATTCGGATTCAGCGAGCCGGAGATCCATCGCGCGTTGGGTACCGTCAAGGTGCGGGACGTGGACTATGCGGATCTCTATTTCGAGTCGCGGGTCTCCGAGTCCGTGTCCATGGAGGAGGGGATCGTCAAGCGAGCCGCCAAAAGCGTGTCGCAAGGCGTCGGCGTGCGCGCCACGGCCGGCGAGAAAACCGGGTTCGCCTATTCCGACGAACTGTCCGCGAGGGATCTGGCTCTGGCCGCCGAGACGGCCCGGTATATTGCCGATTCACCGCGAGGAGCGGTGCCCGTGCCGGCCGCGGGCCGGACCAAGCCGGCGCGAGACCTCTATCCGGCGGACCGGCCGGTCACCGAGGTCGCTACGGCGGAACGGGTGCAGCTCTTGAACCTGATCGATGCCGAGGCCCGGCGCTATGATCCGCGCATCGTCAACGTCATGGCCTCCTTCAATGTAGAATATAAGCGGGTGCTCGTGGCCACGACGGACGGGCTTCTCATCGGGGATGTGCAACCCCTGTCCCGCCTGCAGGTCACCTGCATCGCGGAAGAAAAGGGCAACCGGCAAATCGGCTCGTTCGGCGGCGGAGGTCGGTTCGGCTTCGCCTATTATCATGAGCAGCAGCGGTATGTGCATTTTGCCAGGGAAGCGGCCAGGCAGGCGATTCTCAATTTGAGCGCCGTCGAGGCTCCGGCCGGTGTGATGCCTGTGGTTCTGGCCGGAGGCTGGCCTGGCATTCTCCTGCACGAAGCGATCGGGCATGGGTTGGAAGCGGACTTCAATCGCCGCAAGACCTCGGCCTTTTCCAATCTGCTCGGCAAGCGGGTCGCTTCCGATGTCTGCACCATCG
>JBJTAZ010000143.1:0-8141 GCA_046091085.1 Nitrospiraceae bacterium | reverse complement strand
AGCCCTTACGCCTTGCTGGCGCGTGCTCGCGTGACTGATATTCGGAACTCGTTGATTTTCTTTCGAAGCGTGTTGCGGTTCATGCCCAGCAGATCTGCCGCTTGCATCTGATTGCCATTGGTTTCCCGAAGGACCAGCATGATCAGCGGTTCTTCCACTGCTTTGATCAGAATCGGGTGTAGATCGCGGGCGGAGCCGTTTTTCATCCCTCTGACAAATTCCCCCAGCTTCGACTTGATGTAGTCATCGAGGGAAAAATTCGGATCGGCATGGTTGTTGGATGATGGGTCGACCCCGTTCGACAGGGCGTGAAACATGCGGTGAGTCTGCCGAAGCGTGGTTCGAGCCCCAGCGATAACCACCGTTCTGGCCGGGTCGATGTGCCGTGAGAGGTCGGCCAGTTCCTGGGGCTGGCCTCGCTTGGTCTCGATGATCACCCCGTCAAACGTGCGTTTGGCCAAGGCTCGGTGCAGCGAGGCCAAGTCTTTGGCCACGGTAATTGCCGCGTCCTTGAAGTCCCGCTTAAATTGGGCCTGGAGATCAAGATCGGCTGTGAGCAATAGGATGCTGGGACTGGCTGTTCGGGTCGGCATGCAGGCACCACAAGAACCAAGGAGGCGGGATTATCCTCCACCGGATTCAATCAAGTCAACGGATAATTCAAGCCGGTTCAGCAGATGAGTCGGTGGAAGAGAAGCAACAGTAATGCCACGATTCCGCGGAGCGTCCTCCCACAATCTGTGGGGCTGTTTAGCAAGTCTCGTTCAGTGGGGAGTCAACGGTGCTTCTAAAACATGGTCTCCTGATGTCGGTTTTTGATGCAGCGTACAAAATGTCGGCACATTTTACCGGCCACTTTGCTTTGCCGTTGGCGTGGACGAGAACAAGCGATTCCCTCAAAATATTTTTCAAGTCCAGGGGGAGTTTGAGGACGCAGTCATGGGTTCCAATATAGTGGTTGCAGCGAACGGACCTTCCGCTAAGGTGGCAGTTGGAATTAGAGAGGAGGAAGGTTTTTCTGGTTGCGGCGGCTTGACATCCTCAATGGAAAGTCTGTATAAAGTTTGCGGATGTTCATTTCCTATCGGAATACTCGTAAATAAGGTCACATGAAAGTCTCGCTCAAGGCTACATACGGAATTCTTGCGGCTCTCGACCTGGCTTTGAATAACGGCGTCGTGCCTGTTCAAGCCAAGACGATTGCCCAGCGTCAGACGATTCCACTCAGATTTCTTGAGCAGGTGCTGAATGCCATGAAGAACGCTGGGTTGGTGGACAGTCTGCGTGGCGCCCAGGGCGGCTATCTCTTGGGCAAGCTGCCGGAAGAAATTTCGCTAGCCGACATCGTTGAGGCGCTGGATGGAACCCTCTCTGCCCCGAATGGGCACAAGGGGACCGCGCGGCATATCACGGCGCGGTCGAAGCCGTCCCTGCTGTTGACAGATGTGTGGGAACGAGTTCGCCAGGCAGAACTGGGCGTCTTGAGTTCCGTCACGCTTCGCGAGCTGGCTGAGCGGCACCAGCAACTCGACCGTGAGCGGACCCTGATGTATCACATCTGAATCCAATGAATCCAAAGGAGCGGCCGGCCGTCGGACTTTGGCAACAAGCCGGGATTCGAACGCTGCTGAGCGCTTAGTGAGGCTTCTATCATGAGTACAGCGCGGACAACGCAGACAGCGGCCATACGGACTGTCCCGATTCCAGCTGACATTCTCGAAGAAATCGAAACCTTCGAGGGCGAGGCCCAACGTCTGCAGGCGGGGGACTTATCCAACGATCTGTTCAAGCCGTTCCGTTTGCAGCACGGCATTTACGGGCAGCGCCAGCCCGGTGTCCAAATGGTGCGGATCAAGATCCCCTTTGGCGGGTTGAATGCCAACCAGTTGCGGCGGGTGGCTGAGCTGGCCGATCGGTATGGAACCGGCGTCGGCCACGTGACGACTCGCCAGGATATCCAGCTCCATTTCGTGGAGCTGAGGGACGTCGGCACGGTGATGCGAGGCTTGGCAGAAGTCGGGCTGACGACGCGGGAAGCCTGTGCCAACACGGTGCGCAACGTGACGGCCTGTCATTTGGCCGGCGTCTGCCAGGGCGAAGTGTTCGACGTGACGCCCTACGCCAAGACCGTGGCCTTGCATCTGCTGCGGAACCCGCTCAACCAGAGCTTGCCGAGGAAATTCAAGATCGCGTTGTCTGGTTGCCGTCACGACTGTGCCCTCACCCCGATCCATGATGTGGGGCTGTTGGCGGCGAAGCGCGAAGACGGCGCCATCGGCTTTCGCATGGTCGTGGGCGGCGGGCTTGGCTCGGCTCCGCGTATCGCACAGTTGTTGCGGGAATTCGTGCCAATGAACGAGTTGCTTCCCACGATCGAAGCGGTCATCAAAGTATTCGACACGTTGGGCAATCGTAAGAACCGCAACAAAGCCCGGATGAAATTTGTGATCGACAAACTGGGCTTCGAAGAATTCAAGCGGCGATGGGAAGAGGCCTATGTGAGTTTGGGCCATGCCAGGCCCGATCATGGTCCCATCAAGTTGCAGTCATATGACGATGAACCGGCCCCGCTGATCATGCCGACGCCTGTTGCTGGCAACGGCGGGAACGGCAACGGTGCGCGCGGCAACGGCCATGGGGTGTCGGAGACTCCTTATCAGATGTGGAAGCGGACCAACGTGGTGCCCCAAAAGCAGCGGGGCTACGCGGTGGCGGCCGTCAAGCTCCAGATGGGCGATCTCACCGCGCAACAGATGCGGTTCGTCGCCGATTTGGCCGAGGACTATTCCAACGGGAACTTACGGACCACGATCAACCAGAATCTGGTGCTCCGGTGGGTGCCGGAGGCGAGGTTGCCGGCGCTGTATGAAGACCTGGACTCGCAGAGCCTAGCCGATCCTGGCGCCGAGCTGGTGGAAGATATCATCGCCTGTCCCGGCACCGATACTTGCGGACTCGGGATCACGTCGTCGAAGGGCCTGGCGCGGGCCATGGCGGAAGTCTTTCCGCCCGGCCGCGTGCCAGAAGACCTGAAAGATGTGAGTGTCAAGATCAGCGGCTGCCACAATTCCTGCGCCCAGCATCATATTGCGACGATCGGCTTGCATGGCGTGGGCAAGCGCCTGGGGGATCATGTGGCGCCCCACTATGAGTTGCACCTGGGCGGGCAAGTGATGAACGGCACCGCCGCGATCGGCCAGATGACCGTGAAGCTGCCGGCCAAGAACGTGCCGGCGGCCGTCACGCACCTGCTCTCGGTCTATCGCCGCGACCGGCGTCAGGGGGAGAGCCTGCCCTCATTTATCACGCGGGTTGGCAAGATCGCGCTCAAAGAAGAATTGATCCCGTACACGATCGTCCCGGCGTTCGATGAGGATGCCACCTTCTATTACGACTGGGAAGGGGAAGAAGAATTCATCCTGGAAGACCTGGGGCCGGGCGAATGCGCCGGCGGGGCCTTGGAGATGATCGGCGACCGTATCCTTGAGGCGGAGCAGGAACTGTATCAGGCCAAGTTACTGGCCGAGAAGCACCAGTATTCCGTCTCCGTCAATAAGGCCTATCGGGCGGTCCTGGCTGCGGCCAAGGCCTTGCTGGTTACCGAAGGGCTAGACCCGGCCACGGATGCCGAAACGTTTCTCGAGTTCGAGCGTCGGCTGGGGCCGCGCAGCCTCGTGCCCGCGGCGTATAAGGATCTCGGCGCCCAGGCGGGCGACTTGGGTCAGAAAGACAGCAGCCCGGAATTCGCCAAGGCCAAGATCGATTTTGCGCGCGGGTTCGTGGAGGTGTGCCGGGCGGCGACGGAACAGATTGGAAAAGACCTGAAGCTGGCGCAGGCCGGCGAGGCAGAATCGGTGGCCAAATCTGTGCCGGATGTCAAACCGTCCCAGCCAGTCGTGGCCGGGCCGGACGCATCGGTCTACGACCTGCGCGGTGTGGCCTGCCCGCTCAATTACGTGAAGACCAAGCTGAAGCTGGAGATGATGGATGCGGGCGAGCGGCTGGAGGTATGGCTGGACGCGGGCGAGCCGATCAAGAACGTGCCGATGAGCCTGCGCAACGACGGGCACAAGATTCTGCTGGAGGCGCCGCTGGAGCCGGAGGCCGCGCATTTCAAGGTCGTCGTCGAGAAAGTTGAAGGGTAAGGGCTGCGGGATCTTCACGTGCAGCCGGAAGGAAACAGGGCCGTGCAGACCAGACCGTCCGATGAAGAGCTGAAGGCGCTGAGCGATTCCTTCGAGGCTAAGCAGCCGCAGGACGTGCTCGCCCATGCGCTGGAGCGGCATCGCGGGCGCATCGTGCTGGCCTGCAGCTTCGGAGCGGAGGACGTCGCATTGGTCGATATGGTCCATCGGTTGGACCCGAGCGCGCCCCTGTTCTATTTGGATACGGACTTTCTGTTTCCGGAAACCCACGAGGTCCGGGATCGGATCGTGGCCCGGTACGGATTGCTCCCTGCGCAAGTCATCCAGGTGAAATCCCTGCTCACGCCCGAGCAGCAGGCGGCGCAATACGGAGAGGGGCTCTGGGCCAGGCAGCCGGACCAATGTTGCCACTTGCGCAAGGTCGAGCCGCTGACCCGGGTGCTGGGCGGCTACGAGGCCTGGATCACCGGCATCCGGCGCGATCAGGCGCCGACGCGCGCCAACGCGGGGCTGGTGGAATGGGATCACAAGTTTCACCTGGTCAAGTTCAACCCGCTGGCCCGCTGGAGTCAGGCGGAAGTCTGGGCCTATATCAAGGTGTACGAGGTGCCCTACAATCGGCTGCATGACCGAGACTACCCCAGCATCGGCTGCACCCATTGCACGGCGCCGGTCATGCCCGGCGCCGATCCGCGATCCGGACGGTGGCAAAACTTCGCCAAAACCGAGTGCGGGCTGCATAAATAGCCGTCAGCGTTCAGCCGTCGGCCATGAGCTGGGCCGAGTGCTGATGGCTCATGGTTGAGGGCTCATGAGAATTCGGAGAGGAGACGAGAAAGTGAAGAAACTGGCGGTGATCGTGACAGGGGGAAGCTACAACAACTTGTTGCAGGCCTGCGAATTGGTCCGCATTGCTGCCGCCTCCGGCGTGCAGGTCAGCGTTCTGTTCCGGGACGAAGCGGCCTCCAAATTGACGCATGAGAAGGTGAAGCATCTGGCGTTTTCGGAGGCCTACAAGGGGCGAGAATCGAAAGTGCGCGAGATGCTGCGGGAGCGGAAGCGGCTTGACGTGCCGGCGGTGCTGCGCGAGATCAAGGAAGCGGGGGACGTGAAGCTCTCGATTTGCCGCGAGGCGCTCGAATATTTTGAGATCGGCGTGGAGCAGGTGTTGCCCGAGCTGGACGAGGTCCAGAAGGCCGAGGCCTTCTGGAAGGAAGCGGTGGAGCCGGCTGACCAAGTGCTGACGTTCTAGCTGAAAGCTGATAACGCATGATTGAATTTTCGCAATGCATCGCCAAAATCGGCAAAGGCCAGAAAGCCTCCAAGGATCTGACGTGGGATGAGGCCAAGCAGGCGATGCGGATGCTCGTCGAAGGCCGTACCACCCCCACGCAGGTCGGCGCCTTTTTGCTGGCCATGCGGGTGAAGATGGAGTCGGTCACGGAGCTGGCCGCGTTCACCTCGGTGGCCCGTGAGGACGTTCCTCCCCTGCCGGTGCCTCGCCACCTGCCGCTGGTGGATTTGCCGACCTATGCGGGCAAGCAAGACACCTTTCATGTGTCCGTGGGGGCGGCGGTTGTGGCGGCTGCCGCAGGCGCCTCGATCCTGATGCATGGGCATGAGGGCATACCGGAGCGACCGGGAACGGCCGAAGTCTTGGCGAAGCTCGGCATTCCCACCGACTTGTCCTCCGGGCAGGCGGCTGAGGAATTGACCGCGAAGGGATTCGCCTATCTGGATATCGCCCTCTACCATCCGCCGATCGCCAAGTTTTTGGACCTGCGGCGCGAATTGGGGGTCAGGAGCCTGTTTCATCCGGTGGCGAAAATGCTGAACCCGGCCCGGGCCGCCTCGCAGGTCATCGGGCTGAGCCATCCCCCCTACTTCGAAAAAATCGCCGAGGCGCTGCTCATGTTGGGCGCCAAGCGGGCGCTGATCGTCCGCGGGGCGGAGGGCGAACCGGAGCTGTCCATCGCCTCGGTGACCAAGCTGCTCGAGGTGCGGGACGAGCGCATCATGCCGCTGACCTTCGCGCCCAAGGACGTGGGGCTTCCGCCGGGAAACTTTCAGGCCATGGCCGGGTTTCCTCCGGGGCAGATGGAGCAAGAGGCGTCTCTCTTGCGGCGCATCCTGCACAATCAGGTGCCGGGCGGCCAGCGGGAATGGGTGGTCTTGAACGCGGCCATGTTGCTCTATGCCGCCGGCAAGGCAACCTCGGTGGCGGACGGCATGCCGGTGGCGAAACAGGCGCTGGAATCGGGAGCGGCTGCACTCAAACTCGAAGAATTGTCCGGAAGCCATCAACTCTCCGCCGTCAGCGCCGAGGCTCGCGCATGAAGCATCTCCGTCAGCTCGAAGACCAGAGCGTCTATATTCTCCGCGAAGCCTATAAGAACTTCGACAACCTCGGCATGCTCTGGTCCATGGGTAAGGACTCGACGGTGTTGCTGTGGCTGGCCCGCAAGGCCTTCTTCGGACACGTGCCGTTCCCGCTGCTCCACGTGGACACCAGCTACAAGATTCCCGCCATGATCGAATATCGCGACCGGTTGGCCCGTGAATGGCGGCTGAACTTGGTCATCGGTCAGAACAAAGAGGCTCTGGCGGCCGGTATGAACCACGAGAAGGGGCGGGTCGTCTGCTGCACGGCGTTGAAGACCAACGGTTTGAAGCAGTTGATCGAGGCCAAGGGCTACACCGGCATCATCCTCGGCGTCCGCGCCGATGAAGAGGGGACGCGCGCCAAGGAACGTTACTTCTCGCCGCGCGACAAGCATGGGGACTGGGATTTTCGCGACCAGCCGCCCGAACTTTGGGATCAATACAAAACGACGTTTCCTCCCGGCACGCATATTCGCATCCATCCGTTGCTGGATTGGACCGAGATCAACATCTGGGAATACATCAAGCTTGAGAACATTCCGTTCATCGATCTCTATCTGGACACGGGCACCGGTATGCGCTATCGCAGCCTCGGCTGCGCGCCCTGCACTACGCCGATCAAATCCACGGCGAAGACGGTGGATGACATCATTGAGGAACTGCGCCATACAAATGTGGCCGAGCGGTCCGGTCGGGCCCAGGACGAGGGACGGGGGATGGAGCTGCTGCGCAAAGACGGGTACATGTAAGCCATGACGACCAAGACGCAATCGCAAACGGGCGCCAAGCCCAACGAGACGATGCAGATCGTCATCGTCGGCCACGTGGACCACGGCAAGTCCACGCTGCTGGGGCGGCTCTATGCCGACACGGGCTCGCTGCCGGAAGGTAAAATCGAGAAGGTCCAAGCCATCTGCCGCCAGCAGGGCAAGGAATTCGAATACGCCTTCCTGTTCGACGCGTTTCTGGAAGAACAGGAGCAGGGCATTACGATCGATACGGCCCGCACGTTTTTCATCTGGAACAACCGGCAATACATCATCATCGAGGCGCCGGGCCACAAGGAATTCCTCATGAACCTGGTTTCCGGCGCGGCTCGCGCCGAGGCCGCGCTCCTGCTGATCGACGCACTGGAGGGTGTGAAGGAGCAGTCCAAAAAGCACGGGTACTTACTCTCCATGCTGGGCGTGAAGCAGGTGACGGTCGCCGTCAATAAGATGGATCTGGTCGGCTACCGTCAGGACGTGTTTGCCGGGATCGAAAAGGAATACCGCGAGTTTCTCGGCCAGTTCAACGTGACGCCGGCGCAGGTGATTCCCGTCAGCGCCAAGTTCGGCGAGAACATCGCGACGCGGAGCACGCAGATGTCCTGGTACAAGGGGCCGACGGTGCTGGATGCGCTGGGGCTCTTTCAGAAGGAGGCGGCCCGTGCCGAACAGGCTCTCCGGTTTCCGGTTCAGGACGTTTACAAGTTCGATGCGCGGCGGATCATCGCGGGCCGGATCGCGTCCGGCCGGCGGAAAGTCGGCGTCCGTCTGGTCTTCTCGCCGTCGAACAAGACCGCGAACATTCGGTCGATCGTGGGCTTCAACGTCGAGCCGGCGCCCGCTGTGG
>JBJTAZ010000142.1:0-3281 GCA_046091085.1 Nitrospiraceae bacterium | reverse complement strand
CAGCAGGATCACGTCGGCCGCCCCGTTCAGGGCGTCCCGCACTTGGCCGAGGGTCTGAGCCTCGGCGATGATCCTGAGTCGCCGTGGCGCATGCCGGCGAGCCAATCGGCAGGCCTGGGTCATGCCGACGCCCGCGCCGTGCAAGAGCACCAGGTGATTGTCTTTGATCAGGACCCCGTCGCCGAGGGACTGCCGGTGGTTCTGCCCTCCGCCCAAGGCGACGGCCCATTTTTGCAGCGAGCGCAAGCCGGGCGTCGTCTTGCGCGTATCTAGGATTGCCGCATGGCTGCCTCGGACGGCCCGGCAAAATTGCCCGGTCAAGGTGGCGACGCCTGACAGATGCTGCAGGAAGTTCAAGGCTACCCGCTCGGCCTTCAGGAGCGAGCGAGCGTCACCTTGGACGACCAGCACCGGAGTATTGGCGCGAACCGTAGCCCCGTCGCGGACCGCGCGGACGACTGTGAGGGTCGGGTCCACCTGTGCGAAGACCTGCCGCGCGACGGCGATGCCGGCTACGATCAGCGGTTGGTGCGCCACGATCGTTCCGCGGGCCGGAATGGGTTTGGGGAAGAGGGTGTCCGTCGTCACGTCGCCCAATGAGAGGTCTTCCTCCAGGGCGAGGCGTACAGCCGCGCGGATTTGCTCGGCAGGCGGGCGGGGCATTTAGTTCTTGGCGGGCATCATGGCGCGGAGTTGCCGTTCACTGTCCGCCAGCATTTCCTCTTCGTGACGGAGCAGGCGGAGCCGCTCCGTATGCTCGGCCACAACTTCAGGCGGCGCCTTGACGACAAATTCCGCATTGCGCAGCTTGCCGTCCAGACGTTTGGACTCCTGTTGGCCTTCGTCACGCTGCTTGCTGATGCGGTCCAACGCTTTCTGCAGATCCACCTCGCCTTCGACCGGCAATCCGACGGTCAGGTTCTCGACCACCAGGCGCAGCACCTGCTGCGTCGGCCATGCCTCCTGCGGGAGCAGATGCACGGCGCCTCGGCCAAGGTGCGAGAGATGCGGCAGGAGCCGGTGCAATTGGGCCAGCGCCTGCGCGTCTTTGTTGGTGCCGTAGAGGGACAGGGTCTTGCCGGGCTGGTAGTTCAGCAGGGCGCGCCCGGTGCGGGCAGTTGCCACGAATTGCTCCATCGCGGCAAAAGACGCTTCGGCCTCCTTGGAGTCCCAGCTCGGATTCGGCGCCGGGTAGGGTTGCGAGACGATGCTCTCGCCCTGGTGCGGGATCGTCTGCCACACTTCCTCGGAGATGAACGGCATGAACGGATGGAGCAAGCGCAGGAGCGTATCGAAAGACTCCACGAGGGTCTGTCTGGTCCTGGCCGCCTCAGCCGAGTCCTTGTTCTGAATCGCCGGCTTCACCAATTCCAGGTACCAGTCGCAGTACTCGTGCCAGATGAATTGATAGATCTGGCTGGCGGCCTGGTCGAACCGGTACTGTTCCAGTGACCCGTTGACGGCCTGGATAGTATGGTTCAGACGGCTCATGATCCATCGGTCTGGGAAGGCACGGTCGGCGATCGGCACGGCCTTGCGGGGTCCGTCCACGTGCATCAGGATGAACCGGGCGGCGTTCCATATCTTGTTCGCAAAGTTGCGGTAGCCCTCGATCCGCTCCTCGGCCAAGTTGATGTCGCGGCCCGGCGACGCCATGGCCGCGAGGGTGAACCGCAAGGCGACGGTGCCGTACCGGTCCATCACGCTCAAGGGGTCGATCACATTTCCCTTGGACTTACTCATCTTCTGCCCTTCCGCGTCCCGGACCAGCGCATGGATGTAGACCTCCCGGAACGGCACGTCGCCGGTGAACTTGAGCCCCATCATGATCATGCGGGCGACCCAGAAGAAGAGGATGTCGAGGCCGGTGACGAGGGTGGATGTGGGATAGAAGGTTTTCAGCTCCGGTGTCTGCTCCGGCCAACCCAGGGTGGAGAAGGGCCAGAGGGCGGACGAAAACCAGGTGTCCAGCACGTCCGGATCCTGCAGGAAATCATTCCCGCCACAGGTCGGGCAGGCTGTAGGCGGAGTCCGCATCACCAGCGGCTTGGCATTCGAAAGGATCGTGACGCGTTTGCGCGAGGCCTTGGGCAACGCTTGCGCCTCGGTCGTCGCCATACCTTCGTGCGAGGTTTCCAGGATCGCATCGGCGTTGCAGGCTCGGCAATACCAGGCGGGAATCTGATGCCCCCACCAGATTTGCCTCGAGATGCACCAGTCTTTGATGTCGCGCATCCAGCCGAGGTAGTTGTTGGTCCAGGCTTCCGGAATCAGCCGGATCCGGCCATCTTCCACCGCCTTGATGGCCGGCTCGGCCAGCGGCTTGATCTTGACGAACCACTGGGGCGAAAGGTAGGGCTCGACCACCGTTTTGCAGCGGTAGCATTTTCCCAACGCCATCTTGTGCGCTTCGACCTTGGCCAGCAGGCCCTGCTCCTGCAACAAGGCTTCGATCTTCGGTCTGGCCTGATTGACGCGCAGCAACTCGACGGCTTCGATGACGGCCTGGTCCACCGAGGCGTCCCGCAATCCCACCGGATCGAGGCGGGCTTGATGGTCCAGGATCGGCAAGCGAGGCAGGTGGTGCCGCTCGCCGGCCTCGAAGTCGTTGAAGTCGTGCGCCGGCGTGATCTTGACGGCGCCGGTTCCGAATTCCCGATCCACCAGCATCGCATCGCCGACGATCGGGATCGTCCGCTGGGTCAGCGGCAGGCGGACGTGCTTGCCGATGAGCCGGTTGTAACGAGGGTCTTCCGGGTGCACGGCCACGGCTGTGTCGCCCAGCAACGTTTCCGGCCTGGTGGTGGCGACGGTCAAGGTGGTGGTCGGATCGTCGGCCAGCCGGTAGTAGATGTGGTAGAGCTTGCCCGCCGTCTCTTCGTGCTCGACTTCGATGTCCGAGAGGGCCGTCAGGCAGCGCGGGCACCAGTTGATGAGCCGCTCGCCCCGGTAGATCAGATGCTCCTCATGGAGACGGACGAAGACTTCGCGAACGGCCAGGGACAGGCCCTCGTCCATCGTGAAGCGCAGCCGGTCCCAATCGCATGACGCCCCCAGTCGTTTCAATTGCTGGATGATGGTGCCGCCGGACTGGGCTTTCCAGTTCCAGACACGCTGGATAAAAGCGTCGCGTCCAAGGGCTTCCCGCGAGGTGCCCTCGGCCATCAACTGGCGTTCGACGACGTTCTGTGTGGCGATGCCGGCATGGTCCGTGCCAGGCATCCAGAGGGCGTTGCGTCCTTGCATGCGCCGCCAGCGGATCAAAATGTCCTGCAGGGAGT
>JBJTAZ010000141.1:0-4197 GCA_046091085.1 Nitrospiraceae bacterium | reverse complement strand
GCCCTGTTCGATGAAAATGCGATGCACCGGAAAGGCGTCCAGCAGCTCGTTGGAGAGCAGGACGCCGGTCAGGCTGCCGTCTTCGAGTTGCGCCAGAGCGTCGCGCCACGCCGCGGTGCCCGATGCGCCGGTCCAGCGGCTCAGTTGCTGCCGCTGCGAAGCTTTCATGGCCTGGCTGCGTTCGACGATCACATAGCGCAGGCGGCGGAAGAAATCGCTCGGCATCTGTTCGCAGGCGGCGAGGAAGTCGCGGGCCAGGAATCCCTTGCCGGCACCCATCTCGATGACCGTGAAGGGATCGGGGTGCCCGAGGGCCTCGTCCACCTGTCGGCTTTGACGCGCCAAGGCTTGGGCCATCACCGGATGCACGTCGCTGCTGGTGTAGAAGTCGCCGTTCCATCCGATACGGTCTTCACAGTCTCGACCTGGGCCGATAGGGTCTTCGCCAGCTTGACCTGCGCCGATCTGTTCTGCCCCGTTCTTGTCGGTGGTGCGTGTGTAGTAGCCGAACTGCGGATGGTAAAGGGCCAGTTCCATGAAGCGGGCAAAGGAGATCGGGCCGGAAGAGCGGATCTCTTCCGTGATGGCAGCGACAAGGCCTGGATGTCCAATGGCAGCAGGCTGCGTCAAGACAAACTCCCTCATATAGGTCCAAAGGGAGTGCTACATTAGCCGTAGGGCCGAGAGCAAGTCAAGGGGGGAAAGACCTGAAAGGCCAGTGGTTTGCGGGCATTTGAGGCCCTGCGTCCGGCGGGCGGGTGGATAGGCCGAAAGGCCTATGGTTGCGGAAGTGGTCAGGGGCGGAGCAGTTGACCAGGCAGACGAGTCTGGTCATCATAATAGGCACCTGACCGTTATCACGCTGTGACGGGAATGATCGAGGACGATGCGAGCCGCCTGGGTCACCGATATCCATCTCAACTTTCTGGATGCCGCGGAGGTGCGGGCATTTTGCGCGGCCCTGCGCGCCGAGAGCCCCGATCTTGTTCTCGTCGGCGGCGATATCGCCGAGGCCGACACGGTCGAGCGGTACCTCAAGACCCTCGCGGACGTAGTTCTACGGCCCATCTACTTCGTGCTCGGCAATCACGATTTCTACCAGGGGTCCATCCCGAGCGTTCGGGCGGCGATGGAGCGTCTCTGCCGCGCCGAGAACCGCCTGACCTACCTCTCGCAAGCCGGCTGTGTGACGCTGACCCAGACCACCGGATTGGTCGGCCATGACGGCTGGGGCGATGGGCGGCTGGGCGGCTATGCCACCTCGACGGTGCGACTCAACGACCATCTGCTGATTCAGGAGCTGCGCGGTCTGGATCGGGACGAGCTGCTGGTGCGCCTCAAGCGACTGGGCGATGAATCGGCGGAGTATCTCCGGTCCGTGCTGCCGCAGGCGCTGGAGAAGCATGAGCGCGTGGTCCTGCTCACGCATGTGCCCCCGTTTGTCGAAGCTTGTTGGCACGAGGGCAAGACCGCCGACGGCAACTGGGCGCCGTTTTTTACCTGCAAGGCGGTGGGGGATCTGCTGCTCGATGTCATGGAGAAACGGCAAGACCGGCAGCTGACGGTCCTCTGCGGGCACAGTCATGGAGTTGGCCGCGCGCAACTCCTGCCGAACCTGGAAGTCCTCACCGGCAAGGCCGAGTATGGGGCGCCGGAGGTCCAGTGCCTGCTCGACATTCTCTAGTCTGGTGCGATCCGAAGGGGACGGCGCGATGAACCTGCGGGATCATGTGGACGTCGGCCGGCCGCCGGAGACTGTCTGGCGATTCCTCGAAGACCCCAACAATCTGCCGGCCTGGAATCCGAACGTGCAGCGGGTGGCGCCCGTCACCTGGGGAGCGCCGGCCAAGGGGTTTCGCTATCGAGCGACCTACGTTCTCCGGGGGAAGGCGAACGAGATGGAGGCGGAGATCGAGGAGTTCCAGCCGCCGGTCCGGCTGGCCGTTTGCCTCTCGGGCGGCAGGATGCCCAAGAATGCCTTTGCCCGGGAAGTCTACGACCTGACGCCGATCCCCGGCGGCACGAGGCTGGTGCAGACCATCGAACTGAACAACACGGGCATCCCCCTGGTGTTCCGGCTGCTGATGTGGTTCATTCAACGCTTCGGGAAGCCAACAGGGAAGACCTTTCTGGCGACGTTCAAGGAATTGGTCGAAGAAGCAGCCGTCACGGATCGTCAGGCGTCACCGCGAGAACAAGAAAGGAATTGAGGATGGCCGGATTGCACTGGACCGAGGAGAAGCCGACTGGGGTCGGCTGGTACTGGTACCGAGGCGGAGCGGGCGATATGGAGCCCTTCATCGTCGAAGTGGACGCCTCCGGCTGCTTCCAATGGCCGGACGGAGGCTTTCAGGAAGTGAAACTGGCCAAGGGCCAGTGGGCCGGGCCGATCCCGCCTCCCGAAGAGGTGTGACGCGAATCGCTCAACGGTGGAACTTGTCCATGATCCGGTTCAACGGGACCGACGTGTCGCGGAGGGCATGAGCTTGGTCGGCGCCGGTGACCGGCAGGACGTTGGGGTCGAGGAGGCCGACCTGCGCCAGCAGCGAAGCCTGGTCCCAATAGATGTGTTCGTGCAGGATCTTGCCGCCCTGGAACTTCATGACCACCACCACCGGCAGCTCCACGCGCTTGCCGGTCGGCGCCACGCCCGGCAGCATGAAGTCCAGCGGGACGTCGTGGGTAAAGCTCATCAATAATTCATCCACCACCTGCTCGCGGCCGACCGTCCGCGAAACCTGGTTCACCTTCGTGTCGGCCGGCCACTTGCCGACGAAGCGGCTGGCATAGAACGACCGGACCTCGGCGGCGCCGAGGCCGCCCGTCATGGTCGGCACGTGGAGCAAGTAGGGCTCCGGCACCATCGTCCGCATCGTCGCCTCCACGTCGTGCTCCACGAACTCATGAGCCACGTGAGCGTCGAACACCGATCCGAGGTCGTTGGTTTCCGGCATGGCCGTCCTCCCCTGCACGTTGCCGCAGCTCGTCGCCGCAAGCGCAAGAATCGGAATTAAAATGACGACAAGTAGCCGGTTGAGCGATCGTCTCATGCCCGGTCCTCCTTCGCTGAAAGTCCCCCGCTACAATGCTGCGCGATTATGCCATAATTCAGCCGAGGATTTTGTCTATAACCGTCAGCCGCGTTCACTAAAACCGTGATTCGGTGAGCTTGACGTCGGCGCGGGCCCAGGCTTGCCGGAAGCGGTCCTCCACGGCCCTGGCTTCCTCCATCTTCTCTTGGGCGCGCAGGCTTTGGGTCAGGCCAAAGAGCGACCAGCCGTTTTCGGGGTTCCGTTTCAAATCCTCCCGATAGACCGTTTCCGCTTCGATGGGATGGCCGACGGCCATGAGCACTGCACCCAGGTTCTGCCTGGCCGGAATGGTCCAGAGCGGCGGCTCGCTGTACTTGAGCTTGTCCTCCAGGGCGACGGCATCTTTGAGCGCCGCGATTGCTTCGTCAAATTGCCGGCGCTTGGCCGCCAACTCTCCGGCCACGACCCGCTCGGCCACCTTGTGCACCTGCCGTTCCGTCTCCATTTGCCCGTCACGCTGTTTGGCGAGCCGCTTGATACTCTCAAGGATTTCGGCTTGCTCGGCTTCCGCTTGACCGAACCGTTCCGTGGCGGTCAGGGCCAAGCCGCGCGCGTAATGCCAGAGGCCCATGGTGAATTGCCATTCCGGCTTGGGGGCCGGCTCGCGCAGGAGGTCGTCCCAGCGTCCGAAACGGACGAGGGTCAGCATCGGGGCGGAGGCGAAGAATTCCGGCTGGGTAGCTTTGTCGGCGTCCTCTTCCCGCATCGTGGACACCAGCCGATCGGCTGCACGCCGGGCCTCCATGCTCCGGCCCTCCACCAGCAAGGCCGCCCAGAGAAAGTGGATGTTGTGCAGGTAATAGCCGTGGGGATAGTCTCCCGTGAGGTGGCTGCGGTCCAGGTAGGCCTGGTCCACCGCCGACGCCTCCGCGTTGCGCTCGACCGCCGCGTTGTATTGGCCGACTCGCATGTAGATGTGGGCGGGCATGTGGACCAGATGTCCGGCGCCGGGCATCAAGCTTGGCAGCCGTTGCGCGCAGGGGAGGGCTCGCTCCGGGTGGGTGGAAGCCTCGACCGCATGGATGTAGTAGTGGCAGGCGCCCGGATGGTTCGGCTGCCGGGCAATCACCTGCTCCAGCGTGGGGATGACTTCCTGCACTTCTGG